>JABFVP010000694.1 GCA_013362725.1 Cupriavidus sp. | reverse complement strand
CGAACGGCAGTTGCAGGCTGGCGAACTGACCTTCAAGGTCCTCGACAACCTTGAGCAGACCAGCTACGGCCTGACCGTCGAAGTGCTGCCAGGCCGTTGCCTGGAAGTGCTGTTCAGCGCCGACGCCCAGCGCCTGCCCGCCGTCGCGCTGCGCCAGCCGCGCGGCCAGCGCCGCCACCGGCACCTGGCCGCCGTCGGCATCGAGGAAGCCGCGCTTGATCAGGATGCGCTGCAGCGCATAGCCCAGCGCCGCGACCTCGGAGTCATGGAAGCGCGGCACCTCGGTGCCGTCCTGGCGCACCAGCGTGCCATAGCGCACCGTGCCCTTGTCCCACACCACGTTGCGCATGTCGGCCAGCGCCTTGGCCACCGAGCCGCCCGAGCGCGCCACCATCGACAGCAGCCGCATGGTCGAGGTGATCCATTGCTGGCCCTCGCTGCGCTGGCCCGCCGGCATGAAGAACTCCACCGGGCGCTCGATCTCGACCGGCTTGCCGTCGGCGACGCCGGCGACGCGCATGAAGTTGACGGTCAGGTAGACGGTCTTGTGGCCCTCGTAGGTCAGGTATTCGACCTTGGAAGTCACGCCCTCGAGGTCGCCCACCGGCCGGCTGCCGAACGGGCGCACCAGCGGGTTGTCGTCGGCCGCGGGCACGGCCGGCGCGGCGGGCGCTTCGACCGACAGCACCGCGCCCAGCACCGAATTCGGCCGATACGTCGCCAGCCCCTTGAGGCCGGCCTTCCAGGCCTCGAGGTAGAGGTTGCGGAAGGCTTCGTACGGATAGTCCTCCGGCACGTTGACGGTCTTGCTGATGCTGGTGTCGATATACGGCTGCACCGCTTCGAGCATCCGCATATGGTCCAGCGCCGACATCTGCAGCGCGGTCACGAACGCATCCGGCAGCTGCGCCATGTCGGCCCCCATGTGACGGTAGAGCCGCCACGCATGGTCCGCCACCTCGAAGCGGCGGTAGCTGTTGTCCGGCATGCGCTTCTTGCGGTTGTAGGTCCACGAGAAGGCAGGCTCGATGCCATTGGACGCATTGTCGGCAAAGGCCAGCGTGATGGTGCCGGTGGGCGCGATCGACAGCAGGTGCGAGTTGCGCAGCCCATGGCGGCCGATGGCCTCGCGCACCGGCTCCGGCAGCCGGCTGGCGAAGCCGCTCTGCAGGTAGGCGCCGGCATCGAACAGGGGAAACGCGCCCTTCTGCGCCGCCAGCTCCGTCGATGCCAGGTAGGCCTCGTCGCGCATGCGTTCCGAGATCCGCGCCGCCAGCTGCCGCGCCGGCTCGGTGTCGTAGCGCAGGCCCAGCATCACCAGCGCGCTGCCCAGCCCGAGGAAGCCCAGACCGACGCGGCGCTTGGCATGGGCCTCGGCCTGCTGTTCGGGCAACGGCCAGAAGGTCACGTCGAGCACGTTGTCGAGCATGCGCGTGGCCACGCGCACCACCTCGGCGAAGGCCTCGAAATCGAATGCGGCCTGCGGCGTGAACGGCTGGCGCACGAAGCGGGTCAGGTCGATCGAGCCCAGGCAGCAGCAGCCATAGGACGGCAGCGGCTGCTCGGCGCACGGGTTGGTGGCCTCGATGCGCTCGCAGTAATAGAGGTTGTTGTCGGCGTTGATCTGCGACAGGAACAGGATGCCCGGCTCGGCATGGTCGTAGGTGGCCTGCATGACCTGGTCCCACAGGTTGCGCGCCGGCATGCGCCGGTACACCCACTGCCCGTCGTCGCGGCGGTACGCGCCGGCGGCGATCATGTCGGCGCCGGGCTCGGCCTCGTGAACCAGCTCGACCTCGGCGTCGGCCTGCACCGCCTGCATGAAGTCGTCGGTGACGCCGATGGAGATATTGAAGTTGCTGAGCTCGCCCTTGTCCTTGGCGTGGATAAAGCTCTCGATATCGGGATGGTCGCAGCGCAGCACGCCCATCTGCGCGCCGCGGCGCGCGCCGGCCGATTCCACCGTGGCGCACGAGGCGTCGAACACCTTCATGAACGACACCGGCCCCGAGGCTCGCGAATGCGTGGCGCGCACCAGCGCGCCGGCCGGACGGATCGCGGAGAAGTCATAGCCGACGCCGCCGCCGCGGCGCATGGTTTCGGCCGCCTGCGCGACCGCGGTGTAGATGCTGGGGCGGCCGTCGCGCGGCTCCGAAACCGAATCACCCACCGGCTGCACGAAGCAGTTGATCAGCGTGGCCTGGATGCCCGTACCCGCCGCCGAATTAATGCGCCCGGCCGGCACGAAGCCGTTCTCCTGCGCCCACAGGAAACGCGCGCTCCAGGCTTCGCGCTGGTCCTCTGACTCGGCCTGCGCCAGCGCGCGCGCCACGCGCTGCCTGACATCGGCGATGCTGCGTTCTTCGCCCTTGGCGTATTTTTCAAGCAGGACCTCGGTGGAGATTTCCTGCGGCGCCAGCGCGCCGCGAATGATCTGGTCGTTTGCGTTCATGTATTGGCTCACCTCGTGTGCGGGTCGGTGAATGGTCGGGCCAGCACGGCATGCCTTGCCTGCGCCAGATCAACCCGGCGCCATGGCGCGGGCAATGACCCGCGCCCGCCAAGGGCATTCGATGCAAATCCTGCGCGCGCCCGCGCTCTGGGGTACAATGCCGCTCGGACGGGCCTCCTCGCATGGTGGCGCGGTCAACCTGGTCAGGTCGGGAACGAAGCAGCCACAGCCGTTTTCCGCCAGTGCCGAGGGTCAGGCTCGTCCACCTCACACTTCCCTTCCGCAGTACCCCTTCCTTCTCTTCCCTGCAGCCGTTCTATCGCGCGCCATCGGCACGCAGCGCAGTCCCTGTCACTTTAGTACAGCCCGGCCACTACCGCGCGCGCCATGCGCCCCATTTTGCGCCGATTCCGCTGCCCTTGCCGGCGCGCCGCGCCGGCCTTCAGAACAGCGAGCCTTGTTGCGGAACCTGCGGCGCCAGGCGCTCGACGGGAATCCATTCGCCTTCGGCGGTGGCCACGCCCGCCTCGATGCGCTTGCCTGGAAACATCGGCGCGATCGCCGCCGCATAGCGGCCCAGCTGCGCGCGATAGGCGGCGTGCTCCTGCGGCAGCAGGCGCAGCTTGTAGTCGATGACGACGACGCGGTCGTCGAATTCGACCAGCCGGTCGATACGCAGCAGCCGGCCACGCGCGTCGTACAGCTCAACCTCGTTGCGCGCGCTGCGCGCCTCGTCCGCTGCCAGCAGCGGCGCCAGCGCCGGCGCGCGCAGCATCGCAGCCACTGCGGCGAGCGCCTCTTCCACCTGTTGCCGCCAGGCCGACCGTGCCGCCGCGGTGTGCGCGCCGGTCAGCGGGAACCACCGCAATACCGTATCGAGCGCGGGCACGCCGGCAAAGGCTTCGGGATAGCGCGTCAGGCGTTCCAGCAGCGCATGCACCAGTTCGCCATGGCGCGCCGCGGCGGCGTTGAAGACGATGCCGTCGGACTCCTCCTCCACCTCGGCATCGTCGTCGGCAAAGCCTGCCTGGCGCCGATCATCGACGGCATCGCGGTAGCGCAGCCGGAAGTCGGTGAAGCGCACCGGCTCGCTCAGTCGCGCGGGCAGCAGTGCTTGCGCATCGGCCGCATCGCCCGCATCGCCCTGTGCGTCCGGATAGGCCGGCACCATTTCGCGGACGCCCGCGGCCTGCAGCCGCACATACCAGCTGCCGGCGATCTCGGCATTGCCGTCGCCCGCACTGGCGCGGCTGGCGCGGCCCTTGACGCCGCTGACCAGCAGCCCCTGCTGCGCGCGCGTCATGGCCACGTACAGCAGGTTCCAGTTCTCGCGCTCGCCCAGCGCCGCCTCGGCTTCGAACAGCGGCGCGCGCGCCAGCCCGCGCTCGCTGCGCTTGCCGTACGCGGAGAAATGGCGCGGCACCGGCGACGACGGCGGCCAGTCGACCAGGATGCCGCCGCGGTCGGCGGCCGGCTCGCTGTGGTTGGCATCGAGCAGCACCACGAACGGCGCTTCCAGTCCCTTGGCGGCATGCACGGTCAGGATATGGACCGCGTCGAGGCCGGCGTAGGCCGGATCGTCGTCGGCCGGCTCGAGGTCTTCGGCGCGCTCGCCCATGCCGCCTTCGTCGGGGCTTTCGCCTTCGTCGCCGCGGCGGATTTCCTGCAGCTCGTCGATAAACTTTGGCAGGCTCGGGTAGCGCCCGCCGTCGAGGTCGAGCGACAGCTTCAGGAAGGCGTCGAGGTTGGCCAGCACCTGTTCGCGGATATCCGGCGGCGCGGCTTCGGCGTAGCGCCGCCGCACCTCGCCGCCATGGAAGATCTGGTCGATCAGGTCATGCACCGGCTGGTGCGGCGCGATGCGCAGCCACTGCCGCAGTCGCGGCACGCCCTCGCGCAGCGCGTCGGAGATCTGTGCCGGCAATCCTCCGGCCTCGAGGCGCGCCCACCAGCCGCCCTCGCCCTCCATTTGCGCGAGCGCCAGCAAGTCGTCGTCGGTCGCGCCCACCAGCGGGCTCTTCAGCACGTGCGCCAGGTCCAGGTCCGACTCGGGTGTCATCAGGAAGGCCAGCAGCGCCGACAGGTCGAGCGCCTCGAGCGTGGCCAGCAGGCCGCCGCGGCGCGGGCTCAGGCACGGGATGCCGGCCTCGCGCAGGGCGCGCTCGTAGTCGGCCAGATGGGTCTTGCGGCGCACCAGCAGGTGCATGTCGCTCCAGCGCGCGGGCCGCTGGGTGTTGCCTTCATGCACCGGCACGGTATCGCGCACCAGCCGCAGCCACGCCGCCACGCGCCGCCCTTCTTCCAGCCGCAGCGAATCGCCGGCGTGCCGGCGCGGCTGCAGCAGCGTGTCGCGATGCGCGGACGCGGCTTGCGCTGGTGCGTCGTCCGCATCCTCCGCCGCGCTTTCACCGGCTTCATCGGGCTCCACCAGCGGCAACAGCCAGACCGGCCCGCCGCAGCCGCCCAGCGCCGTGGTCTGGGTCGAGTACAGCGGATAGCGGCCCTCGGCGCGCGCGCTGTCGAACACGGCGTTGACCCAGTCCAGCACTTCGGCGCGGTTGCGCCGGGTCCGGTTGGTGCGCAGCACGGTAGCGCCGAAGGCGTCGCGCAGCATCTCGCCGGCGGCGCCAAAGAGCCTGGCATCGGCGCGGCGGAAACGGTAGATCGATTGCTTGGGATCGCCCACCAGGAACACCGTCGGGCGCTCGCCCAGCCCCGCATAGCCGGCCAGCCAGCCCTGCAGGATGCGCCATTGCAGCGGGTTGGTGTCCTGGAACTCGTCGAGCAGCAGGTGGCGGTAGCGCGCATCGAGCCGCACCTGCAGGTAGGTCGCGGTCTCCTCGTCCGACATCAGCCGCGCGGCCTGCCATTCGAGGTCGGCGAAGTCCATCGCGCGCTGCTCGTCCTTGTGCTGCTGGTAGCGCGTCAGCAGCGCATCGCCGATGCGGAACAGGGCCTGGTTGATTGCCAGCACCGCGGCTTCGCAGCAGCGCGCGCTGATGTCGTCGAGCATCGCGCAGATCGCGGCATGCTCGTCGAGCAGCGCATCGACCATGCCTTCGCCGCCCGCGGCCCTGGCCAGCGCCGCGGTGCGCCGCAGCGAGCGCGGTCCCCCCGTGGTGGTGAAGAAAGCCGCGCGCAGCTGCGCGAACACGCGTTCAGCGGGCTTGCCGGGCGCGGCGCCGGCCTCGCGCCAGGCGGCAATCGCCATCACCGCCTCGGTAATGCGGCCGGCGTGGGTCTGCTCGCTCTTGCCCGCCGCGCTCAAGCGGGCCGCGAGCGCTTCGCAGGCATCGCGCCAGCCTTCGTCGGCCAGCGCCTGCAGCAACACGTCGCCCTGCGCGTCCTCGCCCAGGCAGTCGGTCAGCGCCTGCAGCGGGTCGCCGCCCTCCTGCATCGCCCACCATTCGCTGCGGGCGTGGAACATCGCGTCGAGCAGCGCGCGCGCCTGGAAGTCGCCGACGGTATCGACCAGCGTTTCCCACGCGGTGCGCAGCTCGGCGTAAGGCGGCGTGGCCAGCGCGCGCCACACGGGGGCCCACGCCTCGCGCTTCATGCGCAGCGCATCCTCGCGCAGCGCCGCGCCCGGCACGATGCCCGAGGCCAGCGGCGCGCCGCGCAGCAGCGTGCCGAACCAGCCGTGGAAGGTGTCGATCGCCATGCGCCCCGGCGCCGCCAGCACCTGCGCATGCAGGCGGCGCGCGCGCGGCAGCGCCTCGCGCGCGGCTTCGGGCGAAAGGCCGCGCTGCACCAGCGCGGCGATCACGTCGTCATCGCTGTCGCGCGACAGTTGCGCCAGCACCTCGAGCAGGCGGTCGCGCATCTCTTCGGCGGCCTTGCGCGTAAAGGTGATCGCCAGGATCTCGTGCGGCGCGGCGCCGGCCAGCAGCAGGCGCACCAGGCGCGCCACCAGCAGCCAGGTCTTGCCGCTGCCGGCGCAGGCTTCGACCACCACCGAACGCGCCGGATCGCAGGCCGCGCGCGTGAATTCGGCTTCGGAAACCGGCGCGCCATCGCGCTGGTAAGGCTGGACCTCGTGCAGGTCGTTAGGCGTCATGATGTCAGCGCCGGCACGGCGGTGGAGTCCCAGAAGCCCTTGCGGCACAGGCCGCGGGCGGTGCAATAGACGCAGGCCGAGGCATCGCCGAAGGCTGGCAGCCGCGCACCCTGGCGCAGGCGCATCACGTCGTCGCGCATCTGGCGTTCCAGCCAGGTGACCGCGGCCTCGAAGTCGGGCAGGCCGACCTCGCGCTGCGCCGCCGGCGCGCCCTCGCGCGCGCCTTCGAGCGAAACCCAGCTGCCGGCCGCGGCATCGGCGCGCAGCAGGCCGTAGAACGGCAGCTGGCAGTCTTCCTCGACCTCGGCCAGCTTGCGCTTCAGGCGCGTCGCGTTCTGGGTCTTGTAGTCGAGCACGGCATGCGCGCCGCCGGGGCCCTGGTCGAGCCGGTCGATGCGCCCGGTCAGCCGCAGCGGCTGGCCGTCGGGCATCGGCAGGTCGATGCCGGCATCGAGCTCGCCGCCGCGCCAGAACCAGCCTTCGGCCTCGCGCGCGGACTGCCATGCGACATACGACGGCAGCACCTCGCGCCAGCGCCGGTAGTAGGCAATGGCGTTGCCGTCCTCGGCCATCAGCGCGCCGAAGACCTCGTCGGAGATCTCGCCCAGGCGCGCCAGGCGCTGCGCTTCGGACAGCGTTTCGCCGCGCTCGCGCCGCGCCTGCAGCTCCTTGTGGTAAGTCAGCAGCACGCGGTGCAGGGTTTCGCCGATCTCGCGCTTCTCCAGCTCGTCGCTGACCGCTTCCAACCCGGCCAGGCCCAGCATGCGGCCGGCGAAGAACTGGTAGGGGCAGCGCCGCAGCATGTTGTACGCCTGCGCGCTCCAGCGCACCGGCACCAGCGCGGGCTCGGCCGCGGGGGCGGGCATGCCGCGCACATCGGCGAAGGTCTCGTGCGCCTGCGGCGCGGCGGTGCCTTCGATGCTGACCACGGCGCGCGCGCAGCACGCCGCCAGCCGCTCGATCCAGCCCGACACGTGGTGCGGCTCGCCGCGGCTGCCGTAGCGCTGCCAGGTCAGCACCACGTCGTCGTTGTTGAGCAGCACCTCGGCCAGGTCGCGCGCCTGCTGCGCAAAGCGTGCCTCCCGGTCTTCCAGGTCCAGCTCGCGCCGCATCTGGTTGGAGAAGAACATCAGCTCGGCGGCGCTGGACGGCAGCTGGGCGTCGTCGCAGCCGACGATCACCACGCCCTCGAAGCGCCGCATGCGCGCGCCGTTCAGCGGCAGGATGGTGATGCGCGCCGGCCCGCTGGCCGACGGCTCCTTGTAGGCCACCGATTCCAGCAGCGCCGACAGCATCGCGCGGAACTCGCCCTGCGACAGCGTGGCATGGCCGCCGGTCTCGTCGCGCGGCAGCTCCTGCAGCCGCGCCAGCGCATCGAGCAGCTGGCTGCCGGCATCGTCGGCGGCCAGCGCGACGCGCATGCCGAGGCCATCGAGCATGCCGTCGAGCCGCTCCAGCCAGGTCGCCAGCGGATGCTGGGCGCGACCGCGCGGCCAGCGCGCGGCCTCGTCGGCGAGCACGGC
>JABFVP010000296.1 GCA_013362725.1 Cupriavidus sp. | reverse complement strand
CCAGCAGTTCGTCGACTGGCTGCGCATGGTGGCGCCGTATATCCATGCGTTCCGCGGCAAGACCTTCGTGATCGCCTTCGCCGGCGAGCTGGTCAAGTCGGGCGTGCTCAACGCGCTGGTCAACGACGTCGCGCTGCTGCACGCGATGGGCATGCAGATCGTGCTGGTGCACGGCTCGCGCCCGCAGGTGGAAGAGCAGCTGGCGCTGCGCCATGTCGAGTCGCAGTTCGTCGACGGCGTGCGCGTCACTGACAACGCCGCGCTCGAATGCGCCAAGGAAGCCGCCGGCGAACTGCGGCTGGACATCGAGGCCGCGTTCAGCCAGGGCCTGCCCAACACGCCGATGGCCGGCGCGCAGCTGTCGGTGATCTCCGGCAACTTCGTCACCGCGCGCCCGGTCGGCATCGTCAACGGCACCGACTACCAGCACACCGGACTGGTGCGCAAGATCGACGCCGAATCCGTGCGCATGTCGCTGTCGCACGGCAAGGTGGTGCTGCTGTCGCCGCTGGGCTTCTCGCCCACCGGCCAGGCCTTCAACCTGTCGATGGAAGACGTGGCCAGCGCCACTGCCACCGCGCTCAAGGCCGACAAGCTGATCTTCATCACCGAGGTGCCGGGCGTGCCCGACCCGGTCGGCAAGATGATGCAGGAAATGTCGCTGCGCACCGCCGTGGAGCGGCTGCAGAACAACCACCTGCCGCCGGACGTCGCCAATTACCTGCAGCACCTGGTCAAGGCGCTCAAGGGCGGGGTGCCGCGCGCGCACCTGATCCCCTACTCGCTCGACGGCGCGGTGCTGCTGGAACTGTTCCTGCACGACGGCGTCGGCACCATGCTGTCCGACACCGACCTGGAAAGCCTGCGCGAGGCCACGCTCGACGACGTCGGCGGCATCGTGCAGCTGATCGCGCCGCTGGAGCAGGACGGCACGCTGGTGCCGCGCGGGCGCCACCTGATCGAGCGCGATATCGCCAACTTCTCGGTGATCGAGCACGATGGCGTGCTGTTCGGCTGCGCCGCGCTGTACGACTATCCGCGCGAGAACATGGGCGAAATGGCGTGCCTGACGGTCTCGGCCGAGGCCCAGGGCACCGGCGACGGCGAGCGCCTGCTCAAGCGCATCGAGCGCCGCGCCCGCGCGCTGGGCCTGGAGCGGCTGTTCGTGCTCACTACCCGCACCGAGCACTGGTTCCTCAAGCGCGGCTTCGTCCACGCCACGGTCGACGACCTGCCCGAGGACAAGCGCAAGCTCTACAACTGGCAGCGCAAGTCGATGGTGCTGATGAAAAAGCTGTGACGGCGTAGGGACAATCGCCGCCGCGCCGCGGCCGGCCTCCCTGCTTGGCTACAATAGCGCCAGCGCCGAAGCTCTCACGAACATACCAAGGAGTCCCCATGGCCCGCACGGTCCATTGCATCAAGCTGAACAAGGAAGCCGAAGGTCTCGACTTCCCGCCGCTGCCCGGCGAACTGGGCAAGAAGATCTGGCAGAACGTGTCCAAGGAAGCCTGGGCCGGCTGGCTCAAGCACCAGACCATGCTGATCAACGAAAACCGCCTGAACATGGCCGATGCGCGTGCGCGCCAGTACCTGCTCAAGCAGACCGAGAAGTACTTCTTCGGCGAAGGCGCCGACCAGGCCCAGGGCTACGTGCCGCCGCAGTCCTGATCCGGTCCTTGCGATCATGAAAAAATGGGGTGCCCGCGGCACCCCATTTTCTTTGGTGGCTGACGCCTGCGCCGGGTCGCGCGTTCAGTAGTCCGTGCGCTGCACCCCGTCGCCGGTGCCGAGCAGCAGCACGTCGGCGCCGCGCAGCGCGAACAGGCCCACAGTGACCACGCCGGGCACCTGGTTGATGGTCTGCTCCAGGCCGCGCGGATCGTCGATCTTCAGGCCGGCCACGTCGAGGATCACATTGCCGTTGTCGGTCTTGTAGATGCCGCCTTCCTTGGTCATGCGCAGGCGCGGCTGGCCGCCCAGGGCCTGCAGCTTGCGCGCCACCGCGGCACGTGCCATCGGCACCACCTCGACCGGCAGCGGGAAGGTACCCATGGTCTGCACCAGCTTGCTGCCATCGGCGATGCAGACAAAGCGCTTCGCTACCGACGCGACGATCTTCTCGCGCGTCAGCGCCCCGCCGCCGCCCTTGACCATGGCGCCGCTGGCATCGATCTCGTCGGCGCCGTCGACATACACCGGAATCTCGTCGACCTCGTTCAGGTCCAGCACCTTGAAGCCGTGCTGCTGCAGGCGCCGCGTGGAGGCCTCGGAGCTCGACACCGCACCCGCGAAGCGCTCCGTGAACGCCGCCACGGCGTCGATGAAGAGGTTGGCGGTGGAGCCGGTGCCCACGCCGAGCACGGCTCCCTCGGGCACTTCCTGCTTCACGTAGTCGGCGGCGGCTTGCGCGACCAGCGCCTTGAGTTCATCCTGAGTCATGACAACAGCCAGATTGCGTTGGGGGAAAGGCGTAGTGTAGCGGATTGTGGTGGCGCGACGCGCGAGCGGCGGCGACCGCGCAGGTACAATGGACCGCACCGGTGCCGCATGCGCCCCTCACAGCCCGCGAACGCTTTTTGCAGACGCTCAAGCACACGACCTAGCGACCATGAACCAGCTCGAACAACTCAGGCAGTTCACCACGGTGGTGGCCGATACCGGCGACTTCCAGCTGATGAAGCAGTACACGCCGCAGGACGCGACCACCAATCCGTCGCTGATCCTGAAGGCGGTGCAGAAACCCGAATACCGCCACCTGCTGGAGCGCGCGGTGCAGGACCACCACGGCAACGGCGGCGTCGACGCGGTCATGGACGAAGTGCTGATCGCATTCGGCTGCGAGATCCTCGCAATCGTGCCGGGCCGGGTCTCGACCGAGGTCGACGCGCGCCTGTCATTCGACACCACCGCCACGGTCAACAAGGCGCGCCACCTGATCCAGCTGTACGAGCAGCGCGGCATCGCGCGCGAGCGCGTGCTGATCAAGATCGCCTCCACCTGGGAAGGCATCCGCGCAGCGGAGATGCTGCAGCGCGACGGCATCCGCTGCAACATGACGCTGCTGTTCTCGCTGGTGCAGGCGGTGGCCTGCGCCGAGGCCGGCGCGCAGCTGATCTCGCCGTTCGTCGGCCGCATCTTCGACTGGTACAAGAAGCAGGCGGGCGAGCAATGGGACGCGGCCGCCAACGGCGGCGACAACGATCCCGGCGTGCGCTCGGTGCGCCAGATCTACGACTACTACAAGAAGTTCGGCTATCCCACCGAGGTGATGGGCGCAAGCTTCCGCAGCACCGCGCAGATCCTGTCGCTGGCCGGCTGCGACCTGCTGACCATCAGCCCCGAACTGCTCGAGCAGCTCGCCGGCGGCCAGGGTCCGGTGGAGCACAAGCTGTCGGTGGACCAGGCCCAGGCGGCCAACATCGCGCGCATCACCGCCGACGAGCCGTCGTTCCGCTGGCAGCTCAACGAAGACGCGATGGCGACGGAGAAGCTGGCCGAAGGCATCCGGCTGTTTGCCGCGGATGCGGTCAAGCTCGAGAAGCTGATCGCCGGGCTGGCGCAGCAATAAACACGGCGGCGCGCCAGCGCGCTTCTCCTCGCTTCAGCCGGCCGATGGCGCCGGCTGCGGCCACAGCCGCGGCAGGCAGGCGCCCGCCGCGGCCGACAGCACGATGTCAGCGGTCTGGTCCAGCGCCGACGGCTGCGGATTGACCACGATCACCGGCGCGCCATGCTCGCGCGCCACGCCCGGCAGCCCCGCCGCCGGATATACCAGCCCCGAGGTGCCGACCACCAGGCACAGGTCGCAGCTCTGCGCCGCATGCTCGGCGCGGTAGCGCGCCACGCGCGGCAAGTCTTCGCCGAACCACACCACGCCCGGCCGCATCAGCGCGCCGCACAGGCTGCAGCGCGGCGGCATGCCGGGCAGCGCGGTGGCCTCGCTGCAGCGGCCGCAGCCATCCAGCCACTTGTTGGCGAACAGGTTGCCGTGCAACTCGATCACGCCGGCACTGCCGGCGCGCTGGTGCAGGCCGTCGACGTTCTGCGTCACCAGCGTGACCGGCTTCTGCGCGGCCAGCGCCACCAGCGCGTGGTGCGCCGGATTAGGGTGCACCGCCGCCACCAGTTCGCGCCGATGCTGGTACCACTGCCATACCAGCGCCGGCTGGCGGCGGTAGGCCGCTTCGCTGGCCAGCTCTTCCGGATCGAACTGTTCCCACAGCCCGGTCATGGCGTCACGGAAGGTCGGCACGCCGGACTCGGCGGAAATGCCGGCGCCGGTCAGCACGAAGATATTGCTGGCGCCCTCGATCAGCCGACGCGCTTCCGCGAGTCCCGGCAGTGCCGCCAGACTGGAATCGTCGGCCAAGCCCACAGCGCGGCAGGCGCCGCTGGCGCACGGCCTCGTACAGGCACACGCCGCTGGCCACCGACACGTTCAGGCTTTCCACGCCGCCCGCCATCGGGATGCCGACCAGCTCGTCGCAGGTTTCGCGCGTCAGGCGGCGCATGCCCTCGCCTTCGGCGCCCATCACGATCGCGGTGGGTCCCTTGAAATCGATGTCGTACAGCGACTTCTCGGTGCCGTCGGCGGTGCCGATCACCCAGATGCCGCGCTCCTGCAGTTCGCGCAGGGTGCGGGCAAGGTTGGTCACGGTGATATAGGGCACGGTCTCTGCCGCGCCGCTGGCGACCTTGGCCACGGTGGCGTTCAGGCCGACGCTGCGGTCCTTCGGCGCGATCACGGCATGCGCGCCGGCACCGTCGGCCACGCGCAGGCAGGCGCCCAGGTTGTGCGGGTCGGTGACGCCGTCCAGCACCAGCAGCAGCGGCGTGCCTTCGATGCCGTCGAGCAGCTCGTCCAGGTTCAGCGCCAGCGCCACGTCTTCGGCACGCGCCACCACGCCCTGGTGGCGATCGGTGCCGGCCATGCCGCGCAGGCGCTCGGCATCGACCGGGTGCAGGCGCACGCCCAGGCTTTCGGCCAGGCGCACGAAGTCCTGCATGCGCCGGTCGCGGCGGGCGGATTCTATGTAGATGTCGGACACGCCCTTGGGGTCTTGCCGCAGGCGCGCGGTCACGGCGTGAAAGCCGATCAGGAGTTTTTGTTTGGCCATGGGCGCGATTGTACCCGCCCGGCCGCCGTTCCCGCGCGGCGGGAACGGCGGCCTGACGCCAATCCGCTAGTGCTTGCGCGGCGTGCGCTTGGCGGCGGTCTTGCCCGCCGGCTTGGCCGGACGCGCCTTGGAGGCAGGCTTGCGCGGCTTTTCCAGGTGCGCGGGCTTGGGCTTGGCGGCGCGCTTGCCCGGCTTGCCGGTCTTCAGGTGCGGCTTGAGCGGCGTGATCACCGCCTCGAACACCGGTTGCTCTTCGATCACGCGGTCCAGGGTCTCGTCGAACGACTCTTCCGGCTTGGACGAGCCGCCCAGCAGCGCCGCCAGCTGGCGGCCCTTCTTGCGCGCCGGCACCGCGTGGGCGGCCGGCACGCGCGGCTGGGTCTCCGCGCCCGTTACACGCGCGCGCAGCGTTTTCGCCGACGGCTCCTGCACCAGGCGGAAATCGATCTTGCGCGCATCCAGGTCGACGCGCGAAACCTGCACGCGCACGCGATCGGTGAGCCGGTAGCGGATGCCGGTGCGCTCGCCGCGCAGCTCGTTGCGGGCCTCGTCGTACTGGAAGTAGTCGCTGCCCAGCTCGGTCACATGGACCAGGCCCTCCACGTACAGCTCGTCGAGCTGCACGAAGATGCCGAACGAGGTCACGGCGCTGACGGTGCCGGCATAGTCGCTGCCCAGCTTGTCGCGCATGAAGTAGCACTTGAGCCAGGCCTCGACATCGCGCGAGGCCTCGTCGGCGCGGCGCTCGTTGGCCGAGCAGTGCAGGCCCAGCTCGTCCCAGATGGCCTCGTTGCGGCGCGCGCGCGCCGCGGTCAGCTCGGCCTTCTGTTCGGCGTCCTTGGCCTGCAGCCTGCGCGCCTTCGGCGAGATCGCGGTATTCAGCTCGGTGCCGTGGGCAAAGGCCGGCTGGTACTTGGTGTGCGCCAGCACCGCCTTGATCGCGCGGTGCACCAGCAGGTCGGGATAGCGGCGGATCGGGCTGGTGAAGTGCGCGTAGGCCTCGTAGGCCAGGCCGAAGTGGCCGATATTGTCGGGGCTGTACACCGCCTGCTGCATCGAGCGCAGCAGCATGGTCTGCAGCATCGGCGCATCGGGGCGGGACTTGATCTTGTCCATCACCTCGGCGTAGTCCGACGCCTGCGGCTTGTCGCCGCCGCCCAGCGACAGGCCGGCGGTGCGCAGGAAGTCGCGCAGGTTCTTCAGCTTCTCGTCGCTGGGACCGGCGTGGATGCGGTACAGCGCCGGGTGCTTGAAGCGCTCGAGGAAATCGGCCGCGCACACGTTGGCGGTCAGCATGCATTCCTCGATCAGCCGGTGCGCATCGTTGCGCGTGCGCGGCAGGATCTGCTCGATCTTGCCCTGCGCATTGCAGACGATATAGGTCTCGGTGGTGTCGAAGTCGATCGCGCCGCGCGCGCGCCGCGCCTTGAGCAGGACCTGGAACAGCTCGTACAGGTTCTGCAGGTGCGGCACCAGCTCGCTGCGCTTGTGCGCCTCGGGGCCCTTGGTGTTGGACAGCACCGCCCAGACCTCGTTGTAGGTCAGTCGCGCCGTCGAATGCATCACCGCCGGATAGAACTGGTAGCCCTTGAGCTCGCCCTTGGCCGTGATCACGGCATCGCACACCATGCAGAGCCGGTCCACCTGCGGATTGAGCGAGCACAGTCCGTTGGACAGCTTCTCCGGCAGCATCGGGATCACGCGCCGCGGGAAATACACCGAGGTGGCGCGGTCGAGCGCATCGGCATCGAGCGGCGTGCCCGGACGCACGTAGTGCGACACGTCGGCGATCGCCACGATCAGGCGCCAACCCTTGGCGCGGCCGATCCTGACCGGCTCGCAATAGACCGCGTCGTCGAAGTCGCGCGCGTCATCGCCGTCGATGGTGACCAGCGGGATGTCGCGCAGGTCGATGCGGTGGTCCAGGTCGGCCTGGCGCACCTCGTCGGGCAGCCCCGACGCTTCCTGGGCAGCGGCCGGCGAAAACTGGTGCGGCACGCCGTACTTGCGCACCGCGATCTCGATCTCCATGCCGGGATCGTCGATCTCGCCGAGCACTTCGACCACGCGACCCACCGGCTGCACATAGCGGTCGGGGAATTCGGTCAGCTCGACGCTGACCACTTGCCCCACGCGCGCCTTGCCCTGCGCCTTGGGCGGGATCAGGATGTCCTGGCTGATGCGCTTGTCTTCCGGCGCCACCACCAGCACGCCGCCCTCGCTGAGCAGGCGGCCGATGACAAAGCGGTTGGCGCGCTCGATGATCTCAACGATCTGGCCCTCGGGGCGCCCGCGCCGGTCGTAGCCCACCACGCGCACCTGCGCGCGGTCGTTGTGCATGGCCTTCTGCAGCTCGCGCTCGGGCAGGAAGATGTCGTCCTCGCCGTCGTCGCGGATCAGGAAGCCGAAGCCGTCGCGGTGCCCCTGCACCCGGCCGGTAACGAAGTTGGGCTGGTGCGCCAGCTCATAGCGGCCCTTGCGGTTGAGCTCGATCTGGCCGTCGCGCTCCATCGCGGCCAGGCGCTTCTGGAAGCCGTCATGCTCCTTGCGCGTGACCGCCAGCGCCTTGGCGATATCGCCTGCCGACTGGGGGGATCCCGACGTTCTCAGCACGCCCAGGATTTCTTCCCGGCTGGGGATCGGATAGTTATTCTGATTCAATTTTTTCTGGAAACTGTTTGACAAAATTCGCGCGCTCTCTATAATGAGCGCTTCGGTTGTTTCGACACCTGCCCAGGTGGCGGAATTGGTAGACGCACTAGGTTCAGGTCCTAGCGGTGGCAACACTGTGGAGGTTCGAGTCCTCTCCTGGGCACCATAATCCTAAAAAGGTCTGCGCATGCAGACCTTTTTTCATTCCCGCCCAGGAAGAAAAGCGCTTGAGCGCTTTTCGCGAGGACGAGAAGGGCTGCGCTTGCAAGCGCAGC
>JABFVP010000103.1 GCA_013362725.1 Cupriavidus sp. | reverse complement strand
CAGGCCGCGGGCCACGCGGCCTGCCCGGCCACATCGGCATCCACATCGGGCATCCACATCGATCCAGCAATATGAGGCTCATCCTGTTCGGTCATCCGGTCTTTTTCGGCAGCCACAGCATGGACCGCTTCGCGGCCATGATCGTCGAGGGCATGCGCGAGCGCGGCCACGAGGCCCTGCTGTGGACCCCGCCCGCCGTGCTGGTGCGGCTGTCGACGCGCCCGGGCCTGCGCAAGTGGCTCGGCTATGTCGACCAGTACATGCTGTTCCCGGCGTGGGCGTGGTGGCGGCTGCGGCGCGAGGGCGCCGGCGCGCTGCTGGTGCTGACCGATCATTCGCTGGGCATGTGGATGTGGCTGCTGCACCGGCGCCCGCATGTGATCCACTGCCACGACTTTATCGCGCAGCGCACCGCCGCCGGCGAGTTTGCCGGCCGCCGGCTGTCGGCCAGCGGGCGCCTCTACCAGGCGCTGATCCTGCGCGGCATCGGACTGGGGAGGAACTTTGTCGCAGTGTCGGAGAAGACCGCGCACGACCTGCTGCGCCTGCATCCGGGACCGAGCCCGCAGGTGCGCGTGGTGCACAACGGCCTCAATTATCCGTTCCGTCCGCTCGCGCCCGATGTCGCCATACGCCGGCTGCGCGCGGCCGGCATCGACGAGATCGAGCCCGGCATGCTGGTCCATATCGGCGGCAACCAGTGGTACAAGAACCGCGAAGGCGTGCTGGCGCTATACCAGGCCTATTGCGAGGCCAGCAATGCGGGCGGCAGCGGTGCCGCGGCGGCGCCGCGCCCGCTGTGGATGATCGGTCCCGAGCCGACCCCCGCCATGCGCGAGCTGGCCGCCGGCGCGGAGCGGCTGGGCGGCAGGGTGCGCTTCCTGGAGGGCATGTCCACCGCGGCCGTGCACGCCGCCTATGCGCTTGCGGCGGTGCTGCTGTTCCCGAGCCTGGAAGAGGGCTTCGGCTGGCCAGTGATCGAGGCCATGGCGTGCGGCATTCCGGTGCTGACCACGGCGCGGGCGCCGATGCAGGAGATCGGTGGCGGGCTGGCGCTGCTGATGGAGCCGATGGAGCCTGAGCAGGCGCAGGCCTGGGCCCGGCGCAACGTGGGCGTGCTGGTGGAGCTGCTGTCGTGGCCGCAGGCCCGGCTCGACCAGCTATCGGCCGACTCGCTGGCGTGGGTGCGGCATTTCTCCGCGGAACGCGCGCTGGACCAGTACGAGGCGATCTACCTGGCCGCGCTGGCCCCGGCCTCGGCCGCCGCGACGGCGCAGGCCGGCACGGCTCGCTGACGCCGGCGGCATCCAAACGCAGGCAATCAAACCGCCGGTGCCCACCTGGGTGCGCAAGTCCTATCACGTGCACCGGGAGCAGCAGCATGACGCGCGCTACGGCGCACCGCCGGGCGAAGGTTTCTAAGACGTTTGCCGCAGCAGGCTGCGCTGCGCCAGCGCGGCTTGCACGGCCGGGATGTGGTGGCTCATGACCGGCCCCCTCGGATGATTGCCGGGTGCCGCCCCTGCGCTCAGGCCACCGCAGAGGCATCTTGCGCGGCAGGCGCCGATACCAGCGCCTGCAGTGCAGATTCCAGTTGCGCCAGCACCGCGTCGCGGCCCAGATGGGCTTCGGCCCAGGCACGGCCGGCGGCGGCATGCATGGCGCGACGCTGCGGCTGGCAGGCGAGGGTGGCAATGGCGTGCGCCAGTGCGCTGGCGTCGCCGGGGGGCACCAGTACGCCCACGCGCGCCACCAGGCGACCCAGTTCCGTATCCGGATGTGCGGTGGCAATGACCGCGCGCCGGCTGGCCAGCATGCCGGTGAGCTTGGACGGCATCACCAGGTCTGCGGCATCGGCGCGCTGCGGCAGCAGGTGCATGTCGGCGGCTGCCATCATCGCGTGGAACCGCGCCTGCGGCTGCAACGGCAGGAAATGCACGCGCGCCAGGCCGGCGCAGCGCGCCTGCAACGCGGCGCGGCCGCTGCCGTCGCCGCACAGCACCAGGTGGATGCGTGGATGGCCCTGCAGCGCCTGCGCGGCATCGGCCAGCACTTCCAGGCCCTGCTTGTTGCCCATGTTGCCGGCGTACAGCGCCATCACCGCATCGGCGGGAATGCCAAGGCCGTGCCGGAACGCCAGTGCCGCATCGGCCGGGGCCTCGTGCAGGTCGGCCCAGTTGGGCAGCAGCTGCAGGCGCGCGGGGCTGACGCCCTTGGCGCGCAGCGCGTCCGCCATTGCCTGCGAGATGGTCGATACACGCTGGTAGCGCGTGGTCAGCGCGCGCTCCAGGCGCGTGGCCAGCCGGCGCAGCAGCGGATGGCGCAGCACGCCCAGCGCGAACGCGGCATCGACCTCAAGGTCCTGCACGTGCAGCCAGGTGCGGGCGCGCGTGCAGCTGCCCAGCAGCAGCGCCGCCGGGCTGCACATCAGCGTGGGCTCGACCGCGAAGATCACGTCGGGGCGCCAGCGCAGCTGTGCCGCCATGCAGGGCACGCTGCTCAGCGCAAAGCTCATCAGGTGCAGGATGCGCAGCAGTCCGGACGGCTTGCGCGGCACCCACACCGGGGCGCGGTAGACCGTCACGCCGCTGTGCGTCTCTCGGGCATAGCGCCAGGCGCTGTAGCCCTCGCCGACGCGCCATGCGGGGTAGTACGGCGGGGCGCAGATCACGCGCACTTCGTGCCCGCGCGCGGCCAGCCATTGCGCCTGCTCACCGGTGTATTTGCCGATGCCGGTCAGTTCGGGCGCGTAGTTCTGGCAGTAAATCAGGATCTTCATGGCCGCTCCGCGCGCAGTCGGGGTTCAGGCCAGTGCGGCCGCGATGCCGCCGGGCAGAATGCCGGTGCGGCAGGCCTCTTCGTAGACGCCGCGCAGGCCGTCGCGCAGCGCGATACGCGGGCGCCAGCCGGTGCCCATGATGGCGCTGCTGTCGAGCCGCTTGCGCGGCGTGCCGTCGGGCTTGTCGGCCTCGAACGCAAGGGTGCCGCGATAGCCGGTGACCTGCGCCACCAGTGCCGCCAGCGCGCCGATCGAGACCTCGTCGTCGCTGCCGACGTTGAGGAAGCCCGCCGGCGCCGCCTCGCGGTAGGCCGGCGTGGACAGCGCCATCACATGCAGGCACGCGCGCGCCAGGTCGTCCGCGTGCAGGAATTCGCGCAAAGGCCTGCCGGTGCCCCACACCGACACGCGGGTGCTGCCGGCCAGGCGGGCGTCGTGGAAACGGCGCACCAGTCCCGGAATCACATGGCTGTTGTCGGGGTGGTAGTTGTCGCCGGGCCCATACAGGTTGGTCGGCATCACGCAGCGGTAATCGGTGCCGTACTGGCGGTTGTAGCTGTCGCACAGCATGATGCCGGCGATCTTGGCGATGGCGTAGGGCGCGTTGGTCGGCTCCAGCGCGCCGGTCAGCAGCGCGGCCTCGGGGATCGGTTGCGGTGCCAGGCGCGGGTAGATGCAGCTCGATCCCAGAAACAGCAGGCGCCGCACGCCGGCCTGCCAGGCGGCATGGATCACGTTGGTGGCGATGGCGAGGTTCTGGTGGATGAACTCGGCGGGATACGTATTGTTGGCATGGATGCCGCCGACCCGCGCGGCGGCCAGGTAGACCGCGTCGATGCGCTGGCCGGCGAAGAACGCCTGCACCTGCGCCTGGTCGCACAGGTCCAGCTCGGCGTGCGTGCGCGTGACGATGTCTACGCCGCCGTGCGCGCGCAGCGCGCGCTCGATGGCCGAGCCAACCATGCCGCGATGGCCGGCGACGAAGATGCGCGGGCGCGCTGCCGGGGCCTGGTTCATGGGATCCTCGCGCTGGCCGTGCACGTGGCTACTCAAGATGGTTGAAGGCCTGGAAGCCGGCCAGCCTGACCAGCGCGTCGCGGCGCGCCGCGGCGTAGTCGGCCTCGATCATTTCCCGCACCAGTTCGGCAAAGCCGATGCGCGGGCTCCAGCCCAGGCGCTCGCGTGCGCGGCTGGCGTCGCCGAGCAGCGTTTCGACTTCGGTCGGGCGGAAGTAGCGCGGATCGACCCGCACCACGATCTCGCCGGGCTTGCACGCCGGCGCAATGCCGCCGCGCGCGGGCGGATCGACATGCTCGACGATGCCGACCTCGTCGACGCCGCTGCCATGGAAGGTGATGGTGATGCCCAGCTCGCGCGCCGCGCGCTGCACGAACTCGCGCACGCTGTGCTGTTCGCCGCTGGCGATGACGAAGTCCTCGGCCGCGGGCTGCTGCAGCATCAGCCACTGCATCTCGACGTAGTCGCGCGCATGGCCCCAGTCGCGCAGCGCCGACAGGTTGCCCAGGTACAGCGTTTCCTGCAGGCCCAGCGCGATGCGCGCGATCGCGCGCGTGATCTTGCGGGTGACGAAGGTCTCGCCGCGCACCGGGCTTTCATGGTTGAACAGGATGCCGTTGCAGGCATACATGCCATAGGCCTCGCGGTAGTTCACCGTGATCCAGTAGGCATAGAGCTTGGCGGCGGCATACGGGCTGCGCGGATAGAACGGCGTGGTTTCCTTCTGCGGGGTTTCCTGCACCAGCCCGTAGAGTTCGGAGGTGGACGCCTGGTAGAAGCGCGTGAGCTTTTCCATGCCCAGGATGCGGATCGCCTCGAGCAGGCGCAGCGTGCCGATGGCGTCGGTGTTGGCGGTGTACTCGGGCTCTTCGAACGAGACCTGCACGTGGCAAGGTTGTAGATCTCGTCCGGCTGCGACTGCTGCACCACGCGCACCAGGCTGGCGGTGTCGGTCATGTCGCCGTGGTGCAGGATCAGCCGACGCTCCTGCGCCTGCGGATCCTGGTACAGGTGGTCGATGCGCTCGGTGTTGAACAGCGAGCTGCGCCGCTTGATGCCGTGGACTTCATAGCCCTTGCCCAGCAGCAGCTCGCACAGGTAGGAGCCGTCCTGGCCCGTGATGCCGGTGATCAGCGCGCGCCGGATGCCGTTGCGCCCGCGTGGCGCGGCCCGCTCCGGACCGGTGGCGGTGATATGACCGAGAGTGTCCAGCTCGTTTGCGCCCATGGCTCTGATCCGTTAGCAAGTGGGGCGACTGTAGCGCCGCGCTGCGGCGCCGCACCGTCTGCTACCCCACACAACGGCGGCCGGCAGTGTGGGCGCACCGCCACGGATCAGGTGCGCGGCATCGGTGTCGTGACCTCGCTGCGGGCGCGTTCCGCGGCGGCGTCATGGCCTGGCGCGAGCCGCAAGTGCTGCCACAGCAGACGCGTGGTGGCCCAGAACGGTGCCACGCCGCGCCAGCCGCTGCGATGCAGGTGCTGGCCCAGGTTGTGCGGCAGCGCCAGCATCAGGAACAGCGCCGCCTTGTCGTGGCGGTGCTGGCTGCGGCCGTAGCGATGCAGCATGGTGACCATGCGCGCGGCATCGGCGGTCGGGCTACCGGTGCATGGCGGCGGCCGCTGGCTCTCCAGCTGGTTGATCGCGCTCGGAATCAGCTCGATGCGGCAGCCGCAGCCATAGACCGCGCGTCCGGTCAGGTCGGCGACCTCGTAGCCGGCATCGAGCCACTCGTCGAACGGCAGCCGCTCCAGCAGGGCGCGCGGAAACACCGTGGTCGACAGCACCACCGCGCACAGCGGCCGCGCCCGCGCGGCACGGCGCGGCGGCTGGGGCAATGGCTGCCCGAGGAAATCCTCGCGCAGCGGCCGCAGGCATTGGCCCGCGCACATCGCCGTGCCGGTCAGCACCAGCGCGTCGGCGTTGCCGCCCGCGGCGACCCGGTAAATGAAGTCATCGGCGAGGCGCTCGCCCATCTGCTGCAGGAAGGTCGGCCCCAGCGTGACGTGGTCGTCGAGAAACAGCACGTGCGTGCCGGTGGCCGCGCGCAGCAGGCGGTTGCGGCTGGCGGCGGCGCCGCGCCGGGGACCGTCCAGGCAGGGGATGTCGGGGTAGGCGTCGCGCATCAGCGCGCGCGTGGCGTCGTGGCTGCTGTCGTCGCAGACGATCAGCTGGTGCGGCGGCATGGTCGATGCCGCGATCGACTGCAGGGTACGGCGCAGGCCGTCCGGATGGTCGCATGTGCTGACGCACACGGAAAAGCTGGGCAAGAACGTGCTGGCTCGCATGATGACCCCTCCCGTCCGGCAAGCGCCGGTGTTGCGCCGGCCCGTCTGTGCGGGCGCGGCGCGGCAAAACCCTCAGGCCGGCACTCAGGCCGCGGGCCTGACCGCCTGGCTCGGCGGTTCGTTGCGCCGTGGCGCCACCCCGGCGCCATTGGTTTCGCGCGTGATGCGTTCGTCGCCGCTGACCCATTCCAGCGTGGCACCACGCTGAAGCGCAGCGTAGACGGCCTCGCCCTTGTTGCGCACCTTGAGCCGCTGGTACAGCGTGCAGGCATGGCTCTTTACCGTCGCCACCGAGATGTTGAGCATGCGGCTGACGGTCTTGATCGGATAGCCGCGCGCCAGCAGCACCAGCACCTCGTACTGGCGCGGCGTGATCTTCAGCATCTCAGCCTCGTCGTAGCCGGGTTCTTCCTCGTTCAGCGGCATGGCAGCGGGTGCGGGCGAGAGCGCCGCCGGGGCCGTTGCGGACAGCGGCTGGCCGGGCCTGAGCTCGGTCAGGTCGCGCAGCGCCACGGTGGTACGCAAGGCGGCGCGCGGGGTGCTGGCGCAGGACGCCAGCGCCAGCTGCTCCCCCGGCGGTTGGGCCGGATGCGCGGCGCTGAGCGGCAGCGGCGCAGCCGAGGCGAGTGACTGCGTGGCGGGCATGGCCGAGCGCGACGCCGACGGCAGGGTGCCGGTCTCGGCAGTGAAGACCAGTCCCTGGACGCCGGACACGGCCATGCGGATGGCGGCCTCGATCACCGCCAGCGAGGCGGACTTGGGCAGGCAGCCGCAGATGCCGCGCGCGCTGTCCGCGGTGGGCACATGCAGGGGCAGGGTGTCGGCCAGGATCAGGATGCGTTGCGGCGCGAGCGTCTGCCGGGCCTGTTCCAGCAGCACCCAGCCGGGCGCCGGGTCGGCGGGCATGCCGAACACGAGCAGGTCCGCGTTCTGGTGCCGGGCGTCCAGCCTGGCGATATCCGCCGGTGCAATGGCCGCCACCTGTGCGGATTCCTGGATGTTCTCGAGCATCTGCAATAGCCCGAGCCGGAGCAGCGGATGCTCCTCGATCAGCAACGCATTCATGGACTTCACTCCCCGTTTTTACCCGGGGCGGACTGCGGGGCACTTTGCGTATGGAAGACGTGACAGGACCGCCGTCACCGCGATGCTTGGTGACTGGTGGCTGGCTCTGTGGCTGACCCCCATGCTCCCATGCCGGACGGTTCCGTTGTTGTGGCTGGAACTTGCCCATGGCTGGAAGGATGACCCCGAACCCGAACCCGGGTGATGCTTGCTCCTAAATCAGTTGGAATTCATCTTATGGGCTGGGGGAGGGGAATGCAAGCAAGGGGGTCAGGGTTGGAATGAAGGAGGGAATGAAAGGACCTTCATAATCCCTTCAAATATATCGTATTTATACCTCTCAGGTTCGGGGAACGCCGCGCTGACGCCATTCCCGGTGGTTTCACCGATGTGACATTCAGAATTTAATTGGTTGCAAATCTGAAACAGATTCTATTATCTTTGGCCAGATATGACGGTTTTATAACCCTATTGAGGGGTGTCCGGAATACACCGTCAATGGGGCTGCTCCAATTATGAAACGCGCCCCGGAAATGATGGTTGCGAAATCAATTCGGGAGATTTACCGGCAGCTAGCGCACATGGTCTAGTGCTTCTGGATGAGGCGCGGTTGCCACCATGGATGAACGCTGCGACGCGGGCGCCACCGGCCGCGCAGGGCTTGCCACCACCCATCGGTGGGGAGCAAGGCCGCAAGGCGGGATGATGGCGCCGGCCGCCCCGCTCAGCGTACCCAGCGGCCGGGGCGCATGACCCAGCCGTGCGGGCCGCGCACCCAGCGCTCGGGCACATAGCGGTAGCCCACGCGCTGCGGCTGCCAGTAGCCGCCGCGCCAGGCGTAGCCTGCGCCGCGGGCTTCCCAGTGGCCCGGCACCCAGACCTGGCCGCGGCGCGCAGCCGGGTGCGGTTCGT
>JABFVP010000448.1 GCA_013362725.1 Cupriavidus sp. | reverse complement strand
TCGCCGAAATTGACCAGGCGGATCGGCGCGCGCGGGTTCATATGCAGCAGGCGGTGGCGCAGCTCGGCCACGTCGGCTTCGCTGACCAGGTCGGACTTGGTGATGAAGATGGCGTCGGCAAAGCCGACCTGGCGCTGCGCCTCTTCCTGCTTGTCCAGCTGCAGGTGGGCATGCTTGGCGTCGACCAGCGTGATCACCGCGTCGAGCAGGTAGCGCGCGGCGATTTCCTCGTCCATGAAGAAGGTCTGCGCCACCGGGCCCGGGTTGGCCACGCCGGTGGTCTCGATCACCACGCGGTCGAACTCGATTTCGCCGGCGTCGCGGCGCGTCAGCAGCGTCGACAGCGCCTGCACCAGGTCGCCGCGGATGGTGCAGCAGATGCAGCCATTGCTCATCTGCACGATCTGCTCGCGGCCGTCCTGCACCAGGATCTCGTTGTCGATGTTCTCTTCGCCGAACTCGTTCTCGATCACGGCGATCTTCATGCCGTGCTGCTCGTTCAGGATGCGCTTGAGCAGGGTGGTCTTGCCGCTGCCGAGGAAGCCGGTCAGGATCGTGACCGGAATCAGTTTGGACATTGTTGGTTCTCCGGGAAATAAGTGCCGGTCAGTGGGCGGCGCGCGTACGCTTGCCGCACTCGGCGCAGACGCCGTTCACGGTCAGTTCGACATGTTCGATGGCAAAGCCGCTGGGCACGCGCGGCGCGGCCGGCTGTGCCGGGGCGGCGGCATCGTCCAGGCAGAAGGTGCGGTCGCAGCGGGTGCAGTGGAAATGGCTGTGCTGGCGATGCTCCTGCGCGCGCGCGGCCTCGTGCTCGACCAGGCTGAAGCGGAACACGCGGTCGTTGCCGGCGCGCTTCTGCGCCACGCCCTGGTCCACCAGCCAGTCCAGCACGCGGTAGACGGTGACGCGGTCGATGGTCTCGCCGGCCTCGGGCAGGCGGTCGATCACGGCCTGGTGCGTCAGCGCCTCGTCGCTGCCGATCAGGCAGGCCAGGATGCACAGCCGTGGCTGGGTCACGCGCGCGCCCAGCCGGCGCAGGCGTTCATGGGCGGCCTCCAGGGCCGCCGGGGTCGGGCTTGCCGGTTCCGGCGCCAGGGCCGGCCGGTCCGGACTGGGACGGGTCATGGCCGGATTTAACCATAGCCCTACAGTTGTTGCAATTCAGTTGCGTCAGCCGCGGGGGCGGATTGCGCTTATGATCGGCACAGGACCACCTGAGCTGAGACCCCCATGCTGAATGACGCGAGCGCGCTGCTGTTCCCGAATTTCGAACCGTTCCGGCAACAGGTCGGCGAGGTCGAGATCGCCGGGGTGCGGGGCGGCTCGGGGCCGCCGCTGCTGCTGTTGCACGGTCACCCGCAAAGCCACCTGATCTGGCACCGCGTGGCGCCCGCGCTGGCCGACCACTTCACCGTGATCGCCACCGACCTGCGCGGCTACGGCAGCAGTGCGGCGCCGCCGGGCAATGCCGGCCACGAGCGCTACAGCAAGCGCGCCATGGCGCAGGACCAGGTGGCGCTGATGGCGGCACTCGGCTACCCGCGCTTCGCGCTGTGCGGCCATGACCGCGGCGCGCGCGTCTCGCACCGGCTGTGCCTGGACCATCCCGACGCGGTCAGCCGCGCCATGCTGCTCGACATCGCGCCCACGCTGGCCATGTACGAGCGCACCAGCATGGCGTTTGCCGCGGCCTACTGGCACTGGTTCTTCCTGATCCAGCCGGCGCCGTTCCCCGAGACCCTGATCAACGCCGAGCCCGATTTCTATATCCAGAAACTGATGGGCCTGCGCCACGCCGGCCTGGCGGCGTTCGCGCCCGATGCGATGGCCGCCTACACCGCGGCGATGCGCGACCCGGCGCGCGTGCACGCCATGTGCGAGGACTACCGCGCCGCCGCCACCATCGACCTCGAGCACGACCGCGCCGACCGCGACGCCGGACGCCGCCTGGCGCTGCCGCTGCGCGTGCTGTGGGGCGAGCACGGCGTGGTGGCGCGCTGCTTCGAGCCGCTCGCGCTGTGGCAGGAAGCGGCCGCCGACGTGAGCGGGCGCGCGCTGCCCTGCGGCCATTACATCCCCGAAGAAGCCCCCGAGCCGCTGCTGGAGGAAATGCTCGGTTTCTTTCGCTAGCCGGCGGCGCTGTTGCAAAACGCAGCCGTTACGGGCGATTGCTGCCATATCTTCCCTGTTTCGCGCCATATGCCGCGGATTGCAGGCGGGTTAGCCCCTATACCTGTGTATTGTCTGGTGTTGTTAACATCATCCCCCGCCCTTGCGGTTTACGGCAGGGCAGCGGCGCCAGCCGGCCATGGTCCGAACGCGGCTGTGAGACCGCGCCAGAGCGCCCCGCGCGAGCAGGGGCCGGGCCGGCGGCAAGGCTTGCTTGACGGGTATCGAAGGAATCAGGAGAAGAGAACATGAAACGAGTGGCAATGACGATCGCGGCCGCGCTGGCAGTCGGCGCGATGGGTGTGGCGGCGGGCGCGTACGCCCAGGAATTCCCGGGCGGCAAGCCGATTTCGGCGGTGGTGCCGTTCTCGGCGGGCGGCCCGACCGACAAGGTCGCGCGCGAACTGACCGCGATCATGTCCAAGCACCTGGGCGCGACCGTGGTGATCGAAAACCTCGGCGGCGCCGGCGGCACCATCGGCGCCAAGAAAGTCGCGCAGTCGAAGAACGACGGCCACACCGTGCTGATCCACCATATCGGCATGGCCACGGCGCCGGCGTTGTACCGCAACCTGGGCTTCGATCCGCTCAAGGACTTCGAGATGGTCGGTGAAATCGCCGACGTGCCCATGATCCTGGTTGGCAACAAGTCGCTGCCGCCAAACAGCTTCAAGGAGCTGCTGCCGTACATCAAGGCCAACGCCAGCAAGCTGTCGCTGGCCAACGCCGGCATCGGCTCGGCCTCGCACCTGTGCGGCCTGCTGTTCCAGAGCGCGATCCAGACCGAGCTGACCACCGTGCCGTACAAGGGCGCGGCGCCGGCGCTGACCGACATCCTGGGCGGCCAGGTCAACCTGCTGTGCGACCAGACCACCAATCTTGCCGGCCATCTGAAAGCCCATTCGGTCAAGCCGTACGCGGCCATGCAGGCCCGCCGCGTGGAAGCGTTCAAGGATGTCCCGACTGCCGCCGAGCAAGGCATGCCCAACGTGGAAGTGAAGGTCTGGCACGCGATGTACGCGCCCAAGGGCACGCCCAAGCCGGTGATCGACAAGCTCTCGGCCGCCTTGCAGAAGGCCGTGGCCGACCCGGCATTCCGCGCCAAGATGGCCGAGCTGGGCGCCGAGGCGGTGCCACCCCAGCGTGCCACGCCGGAATCCCTGCGCACCTACCTGGGCGCCGAGATCAACAAATGGACTCCGGTGATCAAGAAGGCCGGCGTCTACGCGGACTGACCTGCTGGAGTGATGCATTGGACGCGATGGCCGCCGGCCGTCGCGTTCCGATCGAAGGCCATGCGCTTGCGCATGGCCTTTCTTCTTTTTGGGCCCCTGGCGGCAGCGCGGCGGCCGGCATCCTATATTGGTCAGACTGCCGCCACGGGCGAGCTGCGCGACAGGCCTTGAAACCGTGCGGGGGCGTCGCCAACTACGGCCCTGACATATTCACGGAAGCCACCATGGAACAGTATCACGGCACTACCATCGTCAGCGTCCGCCGCGGCAATCAGGTCGCGCTGGGCGGTGATGGTCAGGTCACGCTCGGCAATATCGTGATGAAGGGCACCGCGCGCAAGGTGCGCCGCATCTACAACGGCAAGGTGCTGGTCGGCTTTGCCGGCAGCACCGCCGATGCCTTCTCGCTGCTGGACCGCTTCGAGGCCAAGCTCGAGAAATACCAGGGCAACCTGACGCGCGCCGCGGTCGACCTCGCCAAGGACTGGCGCTCGGACCGCGCGCTGCGCCGGCTGGAAGCCATGCTGATCACCGCCGACCGCGACACCACGCTGGTCATCACCGGCAACGGCGACGTGCTGGATCCTGAAGGCGGCATCGCCGCGATCGGCTCGGGCGGCGCCTATGCGCAATCGGCGGCCAAGGCGCTGATGGAGAACACCGAGATGGCGCCGAAGGACGTGGTCGAGAAGGCGCTGACCATCGCCGGCGAGCTCTGCATCTACACCAACACCAATTTCGTCATCGAGACGCTGGAATAAGCCGCTGGCACCAGCGCGGGCCGGCGTATGCTCCCCGCGCACCGCGCCCCAACTGAACGGATACCATGTCGCACACCATGACCCCGTCGGAAATCGTTTCCGAACTCGACAAGCACATCATCGGCCAGAACAAGGCCAAGAAGGCCGTGGCGGTGGCGCTGCGCAACCGCTGGCGCCGCCAGCAGGTGGCCGAGCCGCTGCGCCAGGAAATTACCCCGAAGAACATCCTGATGATCGGCCCGACCGGCGTCGGCAAGACCGAGATCGCGCGGCGCCTGGCCAAGCTGGCCGACGCGCCCTTTATCAAGATCGAGGCGACCAAGTTCACCGAGGTGGGCTATGTCGGCCGCGACGTCGACACCATCGTGCGCGACCTCGCCGAGATGGCGATCAAGCAGACGCGCGAATCCGAGATGAAGAAGGTGCGCACCAAGGCCGAGGACGCCGCCGAAGACCGGCTGCTCGACGTGCTGCTGCCGCCGCCGCGCGACATCGGCTTCTCGCAGCCGGAAGAGAGGGATTCCAACACGCGCCAGGTGTTCCGCAAGAAGCTGCGCGAAGGCCAGCTCGACGACAAGGACATCGAGCTCGAGGTCTCCGCCGGCATGCCGAGCATGGACATCATGGGCCCGCCGGGCATGGAAGACATGACCGAGCAGATCCGCTCGATGTTCGCCGGCCTGGGCCAGGGCAAGAAGGCGCGCCGCAAGATGAAGGTCAAGGAAGCGTTCAAGCTGCTGATCGACGAAGAGGCCGCCAAGCTGGTCAACGACGAGGAACTCAAGCACAAGGCGATCGCCAATGTCGAGCAGAACGGCATCGTGTTCCTGGACGAGATCGACAAGATCGCCAGCCGCAGCGATATCGGCGGCGGCGAGGTGTCGCGCCAGGGCGTGCAGCGCGACCTGCTGCCGCTGGTGGAAGGCACCACGGTGAACACCAAGTACGGCATGATCAAGACCGACCATATCCTGTTCATCGCCTCGGGCGCGTTCCACCTGTCCAAGCCGAGCGACCTGATTCCCGAGCTGCAGGGCCGCTTCCCGATCCGCGTCGAACTGGAATCGCTGTCGGTGCAGGACTTCGAGGCCATCCTGACGCAGACCGACGCCAGCCTGACCAAGCAGTACCAGGCGCTGCTGAATACCGAAGAGGTCAACCTGGTGTTCGCGCCGGACGGCATCCGCCGTCTTGCCGAGATTGCGTTCTCGGTCAACGAAAAGGTCGAGAACATCGGCGCGCGCCGGCTCTATACGGTGATGGAGCGCCTGCTGGAGGACCTGTCCTTCCACGCCAGCAAGTCGTCCGGCGAGACCGTGACCATCGACGCCGCGTACGTGGACGAACGCCTGGGCGACCTGGCCGGCAACGAGGACCTGTCGCGCTACGTGCTGTAAAGCCCGCAGCATGGCAGACGAAAGGCGCACCCCGGTGCGCCTTTTTCATGTCCGTGCGTTTCCACCTGCCACATCGCGGTAAGGCGCGTAAGCAATGGTAAGCCCGCTGGCCGGCGTGGACGTGCGATGCGACCCTTGCGCACCTTGACGGTCGATTGACCGGTGCGGGAGCCACCGCATCCCCCTCAACCCACTGGCAGGAGAAATCACATGGTCCATTACAAGACCCGCCGGGTCATGCTCGCCACGGGCGCCTTGCTGGCCGCGCTGGCCGCCGCCACGGCCTTCCTTTGCATCCGTCCGGCGATGCCGGCGGCCGAAGCCGCGCAATCGGGCACGGTCGGCGCGGCCGCAGCCGCGGCGGCGACTCTTGCATTGGATTCGGGCGCGCTGTTCACGCTGGCGGATCGCCATGCCGGCGACGCCATGCGCGTTGCCGACAGCGGCACGCCGCCGGACGGCGCCGACGGCCTGGACTGGGACTATGTCCAGCTGCGCCTGTAAGGCGGCGCCATGCCATGCAAAAGGCCGCGCAGGTGCGCGGCCTTTTGCCTTGGGGGGGGGCACCGACTTCAGCGCGATACCGGCCGCTTGCCCAGCTTGCGCTGCAAGGTGCGCCGGTGCATGTTCAGCGCCCGCGCGGTAGCCGAGATATTGCCGCCGTGCTCGGCCAGCACGCGCTGGATATGCTCCCACTCCAGCCGCGCCACCGACAGCGGCACCGGTTCTTCCAGCGCGGCCTGCGCCGCGTCTTCCGACACGCCCGCCATCAGCGCGGTCAGGATCGAATCGACATTGGCCGGCTTGGCCAGGTATTCGTCGGCGCCCTGCTTGACCGCCGCCACGGCGGTGGCGATGCTGGCGTAGCCCGTCAGGATCAGGATGCGCGCGTCGGGCAGGGCCTGACGCAGCGGCGCCACCAGCTGCAGCCCGGACTCGGCGGGCGCGGTGCTGCCGGCTGCGGGCGGCGGCTCCAGGTGCAGGTCCAGCGTGACATAGGCAAAGTCGGTGCGCGCCGCCAGCGCCAGCGCGGTGCGGCCGTCGTGCGCCACTGCCACGGCATAGCCGCGGCGCGTCAGCGCGCGCGCCAGCGTGCCGGCAAAGACTTCGTCGTCGTCGATTACCAGGAAGGGCGTGCCGGCCGGTGCGCTGGCTTCGGGTACCGGGGTCAGGGATTCGGTCATAAGGCAGAAGGCACGGTGGCGGCGGCAGCCGCCGAGGTGGAAAGCGTGGAGAGCGCGGGCAGACGCAGTTCGGCGACGGTGCCGCCGCCCGGGCGGTCATGCCAGGCGAGTTCGCCGCCCATCTGCCGGGCCGCGCTTTGCGCCAGGTACAGCCCGATGCCCTGGCCGCCGTGCTGGCTGGCCACCGGGGTCTCGCCAAGCTGGCCGCGCAGCGCTTCGGGGATGCCGTCGCCATGGTCGGCCACGCGGAACGACAGCCACGGCGCGGTGTTGCCCGGCGCCATGGCGATCTGCAGCTGCAGCGGCTGCGCGCCGCGGCCGGCAGCCTGCTGGCTGCGCGCGGCGTTGTCGAGCAGGATGGTCAGGATCTGGCCCACGCGCGCGGTTTCCACCGCCTGCGCGCCGGCGCCCGGCGTGGCCACTGCCTGCAGGCTGGCGTTGGGATGGCGCAGCTGCCAGCGTTCGGCAAACGCCGGCAGCCAGCCGTCGATGCGCTGCGGCGCCAGCGTGGCCGGGTCTTCGCGCAGCCGCGCCAGGGTCGAGCGGCACAGCGCCAGCTGCTGCTCCATGGTCTGCAGGTCGGGCAGGTAGCCGCTGATGGCGGCGGCGCCGCGGCCGGCGTCGGAGGCATCGGCGCGCAGCTCGCCGGCAATCACTGCCAGCGTGGCCAGCGGCGTGCCGATCTCGTGCGCGACCGCGGCGGCCTGGCCGTTCAGGTCTTCGACGCGCGCTTCGCGCAGCAGTTGCTCGCGCGCCAGGTTCAGCTGCGCCTCGCGCTGGCGCAGCACGCCCGACAGGCGCGCCACGAACAGCGCGATCATCACCGCGCTGGCGACGAAGTTCAGCCACATGCCGGCCAGGTGGTAGGTCACCGCGTTGTCCGGGTTGTGCAGGTCCAGCGGCACGTATTCGATCAGCAGCACCGTGTAGCAGGCCAGTGCGTACAGCGCCAGCGCAATCACCTGGCGCCACGGCAGGATGGCCGCGGCGATGGCCAGCCCCGGCAGGTAGAACGAGACGAACGGGTTGGTGGCGCCGCCGGTATAGAACAGGATCGCCGACAGCGCGGTCAGGTCCACCAGCAGCTGTCCCATCAGTTCGGCCTCGCCCGGTGCGGTGTTGCGCCGCGTGTGCTGACGCAGGCGCAGGCCGGTGAGCAGGTTGAACAGCGCCTGCAGCCCCAGCACCACCAGCAGGGGCGTGTAGGGCAGGCGGATGCCGGCAATCGGCTCGCACACCAGCACGGTCAGCGCCTGCCCGCCCAGCAGCGCCCAGCGCAGCCAGAACAGCCGGCGCAGCGTCACCTGGCCATGGC
>JABFVP010000490.1 GCA_013362725.1 Cupriavidus sp. | reverse complement strand
GCCGCGCAGGTCCTGCAGCGGCGTCATCGACGAGTTGGCGCCGGGCAGCGGCGCCGCGCTGCGGCTGCGCCGCACCACGTCTTTCTAGAACGGGGACGGCTGGCCGTAGGCATGCCACAGCACGGGCTCGCCCGGCGCGCGCGTCCACGGCGCAACCGTCAGGGGTTCAGCGCGCGCCGCAGTGGCGGCGCCGGCCGCGGCGGCGCCCAGCAACGCCCCGCGCTGCAGGAAGCGCCGGCGGCCGGAAGTCAGGTCATTGCTCATCGTGAGGGCGTGGTCAGTCTGGTAGCGAGCAAAATGCGCAGACTGTAGGACAGCACCGGCGCTCGGCCAACGAAGAAGAATGCATGCCGATATGCCAACGCCGCGCTGCGCGCCATATGCGCGGCGCCGATAACCAAAGCCGGAATCATTCGTTCTGGTCCGCGCGCAGCGCCGCTTATCGTGGAGCCGTCCTCAACTTCAAGAAGGCCTGCACGATGACGACCCCGCGCCCCGATGCCACCGCTGCACCCACGCTGACCCGCCGCGAGCTGCTGCGCTGCGCGGCCTGGTCCGGACTGGGCATGGCGGCTTCGCTGTCGCCGATGTCCGCGTTCAGCGCCAGCACGGCCGCGCGGCCTGACGTGATCCGCGTCGGCGTGGCCCAGCCCGCCACCGGCACCCCGCCCAGCTTTGCCGGCAGCTCGCTGGCGATTGCCCATGCACGCGGCTGGCTGGAGGAGTCGTTCAAGCCAACCGGCACGCGCGTGGAGTGGTTCTTCTTCAAGGGCGCCGGCCCCGCCGTCAACGAGGCGCTGGCCAACCGCCAGCTCGACTTCGCGCTGCAGGGCGACCTGCCGTCCATCGTGGCGCGCTCCGCCGGACTGAAGACGCGGCTGGTGCTGGCCACCGGCGTGCGCGCCAACATCTACGTGGGAGTGCCGCCCGATTCGCCGCTGAAGACGGTCAGCGACCTGCGCGGCAAGCGCGTGTCGCTGTTCAAGGGCACCAACATGCATCTGCCCGCGCTGCGCCTGCTGGAAGCGAACGGGCTGTCGGACAAGGACCTGCGCCTGCTGAACCTGGACACGGCGGGCTACCTGGCGGCGCTGTCCACGCGCGACATCGACGCCGCCATCGGTGCCATGGACATCCTGCGCCTGCGCGACAAGGGCGCGGTGCGCATCCTTTACTCCAGCAAGAACCAGTCGCCGATCTACACACGGCAAAGCCACGTACTGGTGAGCGACGAATTCGCCGGGCGCTATCCGGAGGCCACGCAGCACCTGGTGAAGGCCGCGGTCGAGGCGGCGCGGTGGGCCTCGGACGAGAGCCATCGTGAAGAAGTGCTGCGCACCTGGGCGCGTGCGGGCACGCCTTATGACCACTGGAAGGAGGACTTCGACGGCGAGCCGCTGCGGGTGCGGCTGAACCCGAATTTCGATCCCTTCCTGGTCAGCCGCTACAAGGACGCGGTCGAGCAGGCCTATCGCTTCAAGCTGAGCCGTGCGCGCTTTGACGTGGACCAGTGGATCGACCAGCGCTTCCTGAAGGCTGCGCTCAACGACCTGAGCCTGCAGAGCTACTGGCCCGTCTACCAACCCAACGGCAAGATCCTGGGAGCCTGACATCATGTCTGTCGCCGAATCGCTTTCACTGCCCGCCGCAGCAGCGCCGCGCGCGCCTTCCCCGCGCAAGCCACTGCGCTGGCAGGACGCCACATGCTGGCTGCTGGCCTGGCCGGTGCCGCTGGCGCTGCTGCTGGTCTGGTACGTGGCCGCCCGCAATGCCTGGATTCCGCCGCAGGTGCTGCCCGCACCCGAGGACGTCGCGCGCACGCTGGCCGACCTCTGGCAAAGCGGGGAACTGCAGGCCAACCTGGCCATCAGCGCGCTGCGCGTGGCCGGCGGCTTCGCCGTGGGGCTGGCCGGCGGCCTGGCGCTGGGCGCGGCCATGGGCCTGTCACCGACGTTGCGCGACTACGTCTACCCGACCTTCAAGGCCTTCAGCCAGGTGCCGGTGCTGGGCTGGCTGCCGCTGCTGATGCTGCTGGTCGGCATCGACGAAGCGCTCAAGGTGATCCTGATCGCCAAGGCCGCCTTCGTGCCGGTGGCGCTGAACACGTACAAGGGCATCGGCAGCGTGCCGACCCGCTACCTGGAAGTGGCGCGGGTGCTGCAGCTCACGCGCTGGCAGACGCTGTCGCGCGTGGTGCTGCCCGCCGCGGCCGCGCCGGTGTGGAACGGCGTGCGCTACGGCCTGACGCACGCGTGGCTGGCGCTGGTGGTGGTGGAGCTGCTGGCCTCGTCCGAGGGGCTGGGCTACATGATCGTCTACGGGCGCCAGCTGTTCCAGCTCGACATGGTGCTGGCCGCCGTGGTGGTGGTGGGCGTGGTTGGCTTTGCGCTGGACAAGACGCTGGCGCTGGCCGAAGGCGCGGTGCTGCGCTGGCGCAAGCCGGGCTTCTGAGGCGAGGCCGCGATGACTACTTCTGCTATCCGCCCCCGTATTCGCCTGCCCCGCGCCTTGCGCGGCTGGGTGCTGCCACTCGCGCTGCTCGCGCTGTGGTGGGCCGCCGTGCGCTTTGGCTGGACCACTTCGCCGCTGCTGGTGCCGGTATCCAGCGTCTGGGACACCGCGGTGCGCCAGCTGCAAAGCGGCGCGCTGGCCACGGCATTGGCCGCCAGCCTGTGGCGCGACCTGGCCGGCTTTGCCATCGGCGCCAGCGCCGGACTGGTGTTCGGCACGGCGCTGGGCCTGTCGCGCCTGTTCGAGCGCCTGGTCGGCCCGAGCTTTCACACGGTCAAGCAGATCTCGCTGTTTGCATGGATCCCGCTGATCTCGGTCTGGTTCGGGCTGGGGGATGCCGCCAAGGTGGTGTTCCTGTCGCTGGCCGCATTCTTCCCGGTGGTGCTGAACACCTTCGAAGGCATCCGCGCCGTGCCGGCCGACCTGCTCGAGGTGGCGCGCGTTTTGCGATTCAAGCGCACCCAGGTGCTGTGGCGCGTGGTGCTGCCGTCGGCGGCCCCGTCGATCTTCGCCGGCATCCACCTGGCGCTGATCTATGCGTGGCTGGCGACGCTCGGCGCGGAGTACCTGCTGGTATCCGGCAAGGGCATCGGCAACACCATGACCGACGGCCGCGAAAACTTCTGGATGGACCTGGTGATCTTCGGCGTGATCGTGGTCGGCCTGGTCGGCTTCACGCTGAACTGGATCGCCAGCCGCATCGAATCCCGCCTGCTCGCCTGGCGCGGGCGCTCGGTGGCCGCGGGCTGAGCCGCGCTGCCCCTTATTGAACGGAGACCACAAATGCCACATGCCGGCACGCTAAGCATCGCGCACCTGCACAAGCAGTACGAAGTCGAGGGCCGGGCGCTGCCCGTGCTCGAGGACATCACCCTGACCATCGCCCCGGGCGAGTTCGTCAGCATCGTCGGCGCCAGCGGCTGCGGCAAGTCCACCCTGCTGCGGCTGGTGGTGGGGCTGGAACAGGATTATCGCGGCGAGATCCTGCTGGACGGCAAGCCCGTATCGGGCACCAGCCTGCAGCGCGGCATCGTGTTCCAGGAGCATCGTTTGTTCCCGTGGCTGACAGTCGAGCAGAACATCCGGCTGGCGCTGCTCAACACCCCAGGCAGCGACGCGGAGAAAGACCGCAACGTTGCCGAGCATATCGCGCTGGTTGGCCTGCGCGGCTTCGAGCAGGCCTATCCGCACCAGCTCTCCGGCGGCATGTCGCAGCGCGTGGCGATTGCGCGGGCACTGGCGACGCGGCCGGAGATCCTGCTGCTCGACGAGCCCTTCGGCGCGCTCGATGCGATGACGCGGGCCTACCTGCAGCAGGAGCTGCAGCGCATCTGGCAGGCCGAGGGCATCACCATGATCCTGGTCACCCACGACGTCGAGGAAGCCGTCTTCCTGGGCGACCGCGTGGTGGTGATGGAACCCCGGCCCGGCCGCATCCGCCGCATCCTGCCGGTGGACCTGCCGCATCCGCGCGAACGCGCCGGACTTCCCTTCGCGCGGGCGCGCGATGCCGTGCTGCGCCAATTCGCCGGGCAGGAGCCTGTCGTGCAGCGGGCCCCCGAACCTGAACTCGCCTGACCCAACCCTATCCCCGGAGCTTCGTGATGACCCAAGCCAACGCCACGCCAGACCAGACCGTCCAGCTCGACATCCACCCGGTTGCCGGCCGCATCGGCGCCGAGATCCGCGGCGTCGCGCTGCACGGCGACCTGCCGCCCGCCACCTTCGCCGCCATCCGCGCAGCCTTGCTCAGGCACAAGGTGCTGTTCTTCCGCGACCAGGTGCATCTGGACGATGCCGCACAGCAGGGCTTTGCGCGCCTGTTCGGCGACACCGTGCCGCACCCGACCGTGCCCTCGCGCGACGGCACGCAGCTGCTTGAGCTCGACTCGCAGCACGGCGGCCGCGCCAACTCCTGGCATACCGACGTGACCTTCGACCTGGCCTATCCCGCGGTCTCGGTGCTGCGCGCCGTGACCGTTCCCGCCGCCGGCGGCGATACGGTGTGGGCCAACACCGCCGCCGCTTACCAGGACCTGCCCGAGCCGCTGCGCGAACTGGCCGACAAGCTGTGGGCGCTGCACACCAACGACTACGACTACGCGGCCACGCGCGTCAATCCGAGCGACGAAGGACTGAAGCGCTACCGCGAGGTATTCACCTCGGCGCTCTACGAGACCGAGCACCCGGTGGTGCGCGTGCACCCGGAAACCGGTGAGCGCACGCTGGTGCTGGGGCACTTCGTCAAGAAGCTGCTGGACTACGCGTCGGCCGATTCGGCGCACCTGATTGCCGTGCTGCAGGGCCATGTGCACCGGCTGGAGAACACCGTGCGCTGGCGCTGGCGCGCGGGCGACGTCGCGATCTGGGACAACCGCGCCACCCAGCACTACGCCATCAACGACTATGGCGACGCGCACCGCGTGGTGCGCCGCGCCACCGTGGCCGGCGACATTCCGGTCGGTGTGGATGGCCGCCACAGCAAGGCGGTGAAGGCGGGCGTGCGCGGCGAGGGCGCGGCGCCGGCCAACCAGTCCGCCGGTGCCGCGCAACGGCAAGCGGCCTGATCCAGCCAGCTACTTCCGGAGAGCACGACCGATGTCATCGCAAAAGCCGCCGCGTCAGCTGCATCTGGGCGCCTTTCTCCAGGCCACCGGGCACCATGTCGCCGGGTGGCGCCATCCCGGCGCGCAGGCCGATGCCGGCCGCAACCTGGCGCACTACATCGGACTGGCGCAGCGCGCCGAGGCCGCGGGGTTCGATGCGCTGTTCCTGGCGGACGGCGTCGCGATCCGCGGCATGGACGATGCCACCCTGCCGCGCACCGCGCGCGCCGCCACCTTCGAGCCGCTGACGCTGCTGTCGGCACTGGCGGCGGTGACGCAGCGCATCGGCCTGGTGGCGACCGTCTCCACCACCTACAACGAGCCCTTTCATGTGGCGCGCAAGTTCGCCTCGCTCGACCACCTCAGCGGCGGCCGCGCGGGCTGGAACGTGGTGACGTCGTGGTCGGATGCCGAAGCGCGCAACTTCAGCCTCGAGCGTCATCCCGCGCACGCTGACCGCTACGCCCGTGCCGAGGAGTTCGTCGACGTGGTCACCGGGCTGTGGGACACCTGGGAGGATGATGCCTTCCTGTACGACAAGGACAGCGGCCGGCATTTCGATGCGGACAAGCTGCACACGCTGGACCATCGCGGCGCGCACTTCCAGGTGCGCGGGCCGCTCAACGTCGCGCGCCCGCCGCAGGGCCATCCGGTGATCGTGCAGGCCGGCTCGTCCGAGGCCGGGCAGGAGCTGGCCGCACGCACCGCCGAGGTCATCTTCACCGCGCAGCAGTCGCTGGCCGATGCGCAGGCCTTCTATCGCGGCCTGAAAGCGCGGCTCGCGCGCTATGGCCGCACGCCCGACCAGCTCAAGATCCTGCCGGGCGTGTTCCCGGTGGTGGGCCGCAGCGAGGCCGAGGCGCACGAGAAATTCGAAGCGCTGCAAAACCTGATCCATCCGTCGGTGGGGCTGGCCCTGCTGTCGCAGCACCTGGGCGGGATCGACCTGAGCGGCTATCCGCTGGACGGCCCGCTGCCCGACAACCTGGCCGAGCCGAACGGCGCCAGGAGCCGCTTCCAGCTGGTTACCGGCCTGGCCCGGCGCGAGGGGCTCACCATCCGCCAGCTGTGCCTGCGCGTGGCCACCGCGCGCGGCCACTGGTCGATCCACGGCACGCCGCAGTCCGTTGCCGACCAGCTGCAGGCATGGTTCGAGGGCGAGGCCGCCGATGGCTTCAATGTCATGCCGCCCTGGCTGCCGGGCGGGCTCGATGATTTCATCGAACTGGTGCTGCCGGAGCTGCGCCGGCGCGGGCTGTTCCGCGAGCGCTATACGGGCACCACGCTGCGCGAGCACCTGGGGCTGCGCCGGCCGGAGAACCTGCGCTGGCAGCAGCTCGAACCGCCGCTCGCGGTCGGGGCATGACCGCTGCGCCGCGGCGCCGCGCATATCCAAATGCAATAAGTTTCCTTGCCTCGCGCGAGCGCCGTCGGCAACCATAGCAGCCACGCCGCAGGGGCGTGCGCGGGCCGGTTGGTACCATCGCACGGCCTGGTGCGCCCGTGCGGCGCACTGCTCGGCATGCCCGGCGCCATGGCAAGCCTTGCCCCGCCGCGCCGGTCCGGCACCCAACAGCGAGAAGAAGAGAGAAGAAGATGAGACTCGAAACCCTGGCCGTCCACGGCGGCTATTCGCCCGATCCCACCACGCGCGCGGTGGCCGTGCCCATCTACCAGACGGTGGCGTACGCCTTCGACAACGCCCAGCATGGCGCCGACCTGTTCGACCTGAAGGTAGCCGGCAACATCTACAGCCGTATCATGAACCCGACCAACGACGTGCTCGAGCAGCGCCTGGCCGCGCTCGAGGGCGGCGTGGGCGCGCTGGCGCTGGCGTCGGGCATGGCGGCGATCACCTATGCGATCCAGACCATTGCCGAGGCCGGCGACAACATCGTCTCGTCCAGCCAGCTCTATGGCGGCACCTACAACCTGCTGGCGCACACGCTGCCGCAGTCGGGCATCGAGACCCGCTTTGCCGACGGCCGCAATCCGGCCAGCTTCGGCGACCTGATCGATGCGCGCACCAAGGCCGTGTTCGTCGAGTCGGTGGGCAATCCGCTCGGCAACGTGGTCGATATCGCCGCGATCGCGCGCGTCGCGCACAACCACGGCGTGCCGCTGATCGTCGATAACACGGTGCCGTCGCCCTACCTGTGCCGGCCGTTCGAGCATGGCGCCGATATCGTCGTGCATTCGCTGACGAAGTACCTGGGCGGCCACGGCAACAGCGTCGGCGGCGCCATCGTCGACAGCGGCAAGTTCCCGTGGGCGCAGCACAAGGCGCGCTTCCGCCGCCTGAACGAGCCGGACGTGTCGTACCACGGCGTGGTCTATACCGAAGCGCTGGGGCCCGCCGCCTATATCGGCCGCGCGCGCGTGGTGCCGCTGCGCAATACCGGCGCCGCGCTGTCGCCGTTCAACGCCTTCCTGATCCTGCAGGGCATCGAGACCCTGGCGCTGCGGCTGGACCGCATCACCGACAACGCGCTGGCGATCGCGCGCCACCTGCAGCAGCACGCCAAGGTGGCGTGGGTCAATTTTGCCGGCCTGCCGGATCACCCCGACCACGCGCTGGTGCAGCACTACCTGGGCGGCCGCGGGCCCGGCATCCTGTCGTTCGGGCTGAAGCAGGGCGGCCGCGAGGGCGGCGCGCGCTTCCTCGATGCGCTGCAGCTGTTCACGCGGCTGGTCAATATCGGCGATGCCAAGTCGCTGGCCACCCACCCGGCATCGACCACGCACCGCCAGCTCAACGCCGAAGAACTGCAGGCGGCCGGCGTCAGCGAGGACATGGTGCGGCTGTCGATCGGCATCGAGCATATCGACGACCTGATCGAGGACCTGGACCGCGCGCTGGCCGCCGCCTGACCTCCCGCCGATCCGCTACCGCTGGTTTGCTCCCCTCTCCCGCTCGCGGGAGAGGGGCCGGGGGAGAGGGCAGGCGCACG
>JABFVP010000684.1 GCA_013362725.1 Cupriavidus sp. | reverse complement strand
GCTGCCACCTGCAGCGCGCCCCGCCGCGACGCGCTGCTGGCGCTCGGCTGCGAGCTGGCCATCGATTACCGCGCAAGCGATATCGGCAGCGCCGTGCGGGCGTGGGCGCCGGCCGGCGTCGACCTGGTCCTCGATGCGGTCGGATGCGGCACCCTGCCGATGGGGCTGGACCTGCTCAGGCCCGGCGGCATTCTCGTCGCCATCCTGACGCTGGCCAGCGGCGACCACGGCCCCGATCCCGCCGAGGCCGCGCGGCGCGGCGTGCGCACCGCCATCGCGTTCAGCAAGATGCCAAGCGGCGCGCGCCTGGCCGAAATCGCCGCACTGCTGCACAGCGGGCGTTTGCGGCCACCTCGCATCGAATGCCTGCCGCTGGAACAGGCCGGGCACGCGCTCGAGCGGGTTCGGTCGGGCCAGGCGGCGAGCAAACTGGTGCTGCGTGTCGCCGGGCCATGGAACCCATAGCTGGGCAATCCGAACACGCCGGCGCTGACGGCCTCATCGGTGTAGCGCCTGTACAGCCGCCCCGCTTCGCTGGTGCGCGCCAGCTCCATCACGGCCGTCAGATCTGGCATCCTCGACAGCGGTACGGGGCTGCACCGTCATCAACGCTGGCTCACCGTGACCGGGACGATCTTTTCCAGCCGATCCAGCAACAGCTCCTTTTGCTGCTCGGGTAGCCTGACCAGGCTGGGGTACATGTTGATCAATGCCATCCGTTGCTCGGGTGAGCGGGTACGCAGCAGCATGAGCAATCCTGCCTTCTCACGGTCCGACAGCGATGACAGGTGCGGGAGCGCGCCAAGTTGCGCAAGTTCGGGGGAATCCGCCGAAGGTACGGCAGTTTCGTCCGTCAGCGCCGACGGTGTCGGCGTTTCGCCCGCACGCGGCGTGCCTTGCGCGGCGAACGGACTCTGTCCCGCCGGCGCTTGCTGCGGGACGGTCGCGGCTACCGGCACCGGATCCCCGCCGCCGCATCCGGCGAACAACAGGCCCGAAAACAGCATCGCTGCGGCATGCAGGAAATGGTGCGGCGCATGTGGGACCGCCCGCACGCGGTCATTGAGTTGAACGTCTTGTCGCATGGCGAATCGTCCGATGACTCAGGAAAAGACGGACGGGTACCGCATGCCATGGCAGCACCCGCCGTTACCGATGGCAGCGTGCCGGCGCTGCCGGCACGCCCTCCCAGTGGCTCAGGACGCTTTCGCCGGTGTCGGATGTTCCGGTATCAGCCGAATGTGCCGAAGCCCGTACCAGGGATCAAGGACCCACGACGCTGATATACGGCTGGGTGAAGCCGGCGAAGGTGACCGTGTACACGAAGCTCGTAAGGGTCGGCCCCCCTAGCAGCACTTTGGTCCAGTTTCCGTTGGGGCAGACCGCTGCAGCCTGCAGTTCCTGGGCGGTCGGCGCCGTCGTGCTGAGCGGCGGCACCACCAGTTGCCCGTTCCGGGAAGGTCTGAGGGTACCGGACGACGTTGCCTCGGTGGTCTGGGTCTTTACGTCGCCGATCTGGCCGCCATGGTTCCGGCATTGCACCGTGCCGGAGTAAGTTGCGGACAGGATCGCTGTCGCATTGGTATTGCCGACCCCGCCGATAGTGGTGCCGGTACAGCTGACGTCCTGGGATGAATCTATCGTGCAGACCGGCTCGGCAGAGCCGTTTGCATAATGTGCTCCGTTTGGCCCATTGGCGGCGATGGTGTCGGCCCAGGCCGCGGGAGCGGCCAGCAACGCAGCCAATGAAACCAGGGCTAGATTCTTCATGTTCGTCTCCAGAGAATCTATTGAACCCCCGGATGAGGAATAACGACCTGCTGTTTACGTTGCTCTGCTTTAATCGAGCAAGGAGTTCGCAGTATTTTCTGGGACCGAGCCGTTCTGTAATTACCTAATACCAATTGAAGTTTCCGGCGGGTCACTATCCCTGGCCACAAGTACAGGCTCGGATCGTCTGCTGATGCGCCGTCCATGACGGGGCCGGCACAGCTGGTACAGCCAGTACAAAATGCTTCAGGAAAAAATCAATGGGCCGGCGAAGGGTTATTAGATAATCTCCCGAGCGCCCCTGGCGACGTCCAAAAGTATAGTTAAAGCGAAGCCTTTGGCCGGGGATTTTTTCTTCCCCTTGCGTGCATTTTCGCACCAAGATCCGGCGCGCGCCGCCGCCACGCCGTCTATGCTTAAACTCTTTGGCCGCGCGTCGTCCACCAGGCGCTGGGGCGCGGTGGACGATGACGTCGTTTGCCGATTACACCGTTGTCGGGCACGCCGGTGGGCGTGCCCCCGTCCCCGGGGCCGATGCGCTGCCTCGGGCCTCGGCGCTCAGGCCGCATCCCGGCGCGCCGCCCCCCGATATTGCGCCAGCAGCGCCGCGCGCCGCAGCGCCGCCGCTTCCATGCTGGCTTCCTTCACGTGACCGTAGCCACGGATATCGTCCGGCAGCGCGGCCAGCGCGAGCGCGGTGTCGAGGTTGTCCGCGCTCAGTGAAGCCGCGAACTCGTCGACCATGGCCAGGTAGTCGCTGACCAGCGCGCGTTCGGCGCGGCGCTCGGCGGTCTTGCCGAACACGTCCAGCGCGGTGCCGCGCAGGCCCTTCAGGCGCGCCAGCAGGCGGAATGCCGTCATGGTGCGGGGACCGAAGCGACGCTTGAGCAGCCGGCCCTGGGCGTCGGTCTTGGCCAGCAACGGCGGCGCCAGCCAGAAATTGAGCTGGTAGTCGCGGCCCGGCTCGCCTTCGAACTGCGCGCGCAGCTTGTCGAGGAAGGCCGGATCGGTGTACAGGCGCGCCACCTCGTACTCGTCCTTGTACGCCATCAGCTTGGCCAGGTTGCGGGCCACGGCCTCGGTCAGCGGCAGCTTGCGGTCGATGCCCAGCTGCTGCTCCGCGGCGCGGATGCGCGCGACGGCGTCGCGATAGCGCGTGGCATAGGCGGCGTTCTGGTATTCGGTCAGCATCGCCTCGCGCTTGCGGATCAGCGAGTCGAGCGTCTGCGGCATCGACACGACCTGTGCACTGGCAGCGGCTGGCGCAGTGGGCAGCAGCGCCTTGACCGCGGCCTCGCCATGGTGGGCGAGGTAGCGGCCCCATTCGAAGGCGAGGCGGTTCTTTTCCACCGACACGCCATTGAGCTCGATCGCGCGCGCCAGGCTGGCGTGCTGCAGCGGGATCCAGCCCTTCTGCCAGGCATAGCCCAGCAGCAGCGGGTTGGAGTAGATCGCGTCGGCCAGCAGGGTCACCGCCCAGGCGCTGGCGTCGAAGAAGGCGCAGGCCTCGCCCACGCTGGCGCGCAGGTCCTGCTCGGCGCTGGCGCCGGGGAACTTCCACTTCGGGTTCTTGATGAACTCCGCGGTGGGCGTGTTGGCGCTGTTGACCACCGCGGCGGTCAGTCCATGCCGGACCTTGGACAGCACTTCCGCCGAAGCCGAGACGATGGCGTCGCCGCCGATCACCAGGCGCGCCTCGCCGGTGGCGATGCGGGTTGCATGCAGGTGCTCCGGGGCCGGCGCGATCTGCACGTGGCTGATCACCGCCCCGCCCTTCTGTGCCAGGCCGGCCATGTCGAGCACGGTCACGCCCTTGCGCTCCAGGTGCGATGCCATCCCCAGCAGCCCGCCGATGGTGACCACGCCGGTGCCGCCGACGCCGGTGACCAGCACGCCGTAAGGCCGCTCCAGCGCAGGCAGCCGCGGCTGCGGCAGCGCCGCGAAGTCGGCGCCGCTGCCCTTGCCGGCCGCAGCTGCAGGCTTGCGCACCTGGGCACCTTCGGCGGTGACAAAGCTCGGGCAGAAGCCGTTGACGCAGGAGAAGTCCTTGTTGCACGACGACTGGTTGATGCGGCGCTTGGTGCCAAGCTCGGTCTCGAGCGGCTCCACCGACAGGCAGTTGGACTTGGCCGAGCAATCGCCGCAGCCTTCGCACACCGCGTCGTTGATAAAGGCGCGCCTGGCCGGGTCCGGATAGGTGCCGCGCTTGCGGCGGCGGCGCTTCTCGGTGGCGCAGGTCTGGTCGTAGATCAGGATGGTGACGCCTTCGGTGTCGCGCAGCTCCAGCTGCACGGCATCGAGCTGGTCGCGATGGAGCACCGCCACGCCGGACGGCAGCATCGCGCCATCGCCGTACTTGGCGGGGTCGTCGGTGACCACCACCAGCTTCTTCGCGCCCTCGGCCAGCACCTGGTGCGCGATCTGCGGCACCGTCAGCACGCCGTCGATGGGCTGCCCGCCGGTCATCGCCACCGCATCGTTGAACAGGATCTTGTAGGTGATGTTGGCCCTGGCCGCGATCGACGCGCGGATCGCCAGCAGCCCCGAATGGAAGTACGTGCCGTCGCCCAGGTTGGCGAACACGTGCTTGTCGTCGGTGAAGTGCATCTGGCCCGTCCACGCCACGCCCTCGCCGCCCATCTGGCTGAAGGTCTCGGTATTGCGGTCCATCCACAACGTCATGTAGTGGCAGCCGATGCCGGCCAGCGCGCGCGAGCCTTCCGGCACGCGCGTCGAGGTGTTGTGCGGGCAGCCCGAGCAGAACCACGGCTTGCGCTCCACCGCGATGCGCGGCTGCGCCGCTTCGCGCTCCTTGGCCTCGATCAGCGCCACGCGCGCGGCGATGCGCGCGCGCACCTCGGCCGGCAGGTCGAAGCGTTCCAGCCGGCGCGCGATGGCCTTGGCGATCAGCGCCGGCGACAGCTCGTAGTGCGCCGGCAGCAGCCAGTCGCCGCGCGGCACCGACCATTCGCCGCCGTCGTTGCCGCGCTGGTCGAACTTGCCGAAGACCTTGGGCCGCACATCCTCGCGCCAGTTGTACAGCTCTTCCTTCAGCGCGTATTCGAGGATCTGGCGCTTTTCCTCGACCACCAGGATCTCTTCCAGGCCGGTGGCGAACTCGCGCGCGCCGTGCGCCTCCAGCGGCCACACGCAGCCCACCTTGTAGACGCGGATGCCGATGCGGGCGCAGGTGTCGTCATCCAGGCCCAGGTCCACCAGCGCCTGGCGCACGTCCAGGTACGCCTTGCCGGCGGTCATGATGCCGAAGCGCGCGTTGGGCGAATCCAGCACCACGCGGTTCAGGCGGTTGGCCCGCACGTAGGCCAGCGCCGCATACCACTTGTGGTCGAGCAGGCGCGCTTCCTGCTCCAGCGGCGAATCGGGCCAGCGGATATTGAGGCCGCCCGCCGGCATGGCAAAGTCCTGCGGCAGTGCGACCTGCACGCGGTTTGGGTCGATCTCGACCGAGGCGGTCGATTCGACCACGTCGGTGACGCACTTCATCGCCACCCACAGCCCCGAATAGCGGCTCATGGCCCAGCCATGCAGGCCGTAGTCCAGGTATTCCTGCACGTTGGCGGGGTAAAGCACCGGGATGCCGGCCGCCTGCAGCACGTGCTCGGACTGGTGCGCAACGGTGGAAGACTTGGCGGCATGGTCGTCGCCCGCCAGCAGCAGCACGCCGCCATGGCGCGACGAGCCGGCGGAGTTGGCATGCTTGAGCACGTCGATGGAGCGGTCCACGCCCGGCCCCTTGCCATACCACATCGAGAACACGCCATCGCGCCTGGCGCCGGGGAACAGGTTGACCTGCTGGCTGCCCCAGACCGCGGTCGCGGCCAGATCTTCGTTGACCCCGGGCTGGAACACCACGTCGCTGGCCGCCAGATGCTGCTTGGCCTTCCACAGCGCCTGGTCGACGCCGCCCAGCGGCGAGCCGCGGTAGCCCGAGATAAAGCCGGCGGTATTGAGCCCGGCGGCGCGGTCGCGCGCCTTCTGCAGCATCGGCAGGCGTACCAGCGCCTGCACGCCGCTCATGTAGACGCGGCCTTTGTCCAGGGTGTATTTGTCGTCCAGGCTGGCGCTGGACAGGGCTTCCAGCAAGGCGGGGTTCAGCGGGGCATTCACGATGTGGGTCTCCGGGCTTTGTTCTGGCTGCTTTTATTTGCTGTCCGAAGGAGTGTAGAAACCGGCGCGCTCATCGTAAAATCATCAATTCCAACACCTGATATCTGCAAAACGGATACCTCGGAGACACCATGTTCAAGGCGCGCGAAGGTTCGGAAAGACTGGCCAAGGAAGTCACGCTGCGGCAGTTCCGCTATTTCGTCGCGGCGGCGGAGACCGGGCAGTTCTCGATGGCGGCGACCGCCGAGCACGTGTCGCAGTCGGCCGTGACCAATGCCGTGCTGGCGCTGGAGCAGCGCCTGGGCGTGCGCCTGTTCGAGCGCCGGCCGCATGGCGTGACGCTCACGGCCGAAGGCCACCTGTTCTTCCAGCATGCGCGCCAGATCCTGGATTCGGTCGAAGACGCGCTGCGCGAGCCGCGCTTCCAGGTGCACGGGCTGCAGGGCAGCGTGCGGCTGGCGGCGTCCTACACCGTGCTGGGATACTTCCTGCCGGGATTGCTGGCGCGCTTCCGCACCAACTATCCGGATATCGAACTGGACCTGCTCGACATGGACCGCCCCGACATCGAGCGCGCCGTGCTGGCGGGCGAGATCGAGTTCGGCATCGCGCTGCTGTCCAACCTGGAGAAGCCGCAGCGCTTCCAGCGCCATACGCTGATGCGGTCGCGGCGCCAGCTATGGACCTCGGCCAGCCATCCGCTGCTGGAGGTGGAGCGGCCTTCGCTGCGCGATATCGCGGCGTATCCGTACCTGCTCATCACCGTCGACGAGGCCGAGGACTCGACGCTGCGCTACTGGCGCAGCCACCGGCTCGCGCCCAACATCGCCTTCCGCACCGGCTCGATGGAGGCGCTGCGCGGGCTGGTGGCGCATGGCTTCGGCGTCACCGTGCTGTCCGACATGGTGTATCGGCCGTGGTCGCTGGAAGGCAAGCAGATCGAAGCCCGGCCGATTGCCAATGCGGTGCCCGACATGGAGGTCGGCATGCTGTGGCAGCCCGGACGCAAGCTGGGCAAGCCGGCCGATGCGCTGCGCGAATTCCTGATCCACGCTTGCGGCAGCTGAAGCGAGCCAGCGTGTGGCGAGCCGGCTTGCCCCGGCCCCGGAGTCCTTAGTTCAGCGTGGCGCCGGCCTGCTTGACGATGCGCGCATGCTTGTCCAGCTCGTTCCTGAAGAACGGCACCGCCGCGTCGGCGCCGGTGCCCGTCACCACCAGCCCTTGCGCCGACAGTTGCTCCTGCACTTCGCGTTCGCGCAGCGTGGCCTGGATCTTCGCCTGGAGGTCCTGCACACCTCGCTTCGGCATGCCCGCGGGACCGACGATCGCCAGCCACGCGTCGAAGCTGTAGCGCGGCACGCCCGACTCCGCCAGCGTTGGCACCTCGGGCAGCGCCGGCACCCGCTGCGCGGTGGACACGGCGATCGCCCGCAGCTTGCCCGCCTTGATCAGCGGCAGCACCGCCTGCACGGTGAGGAAGCCCATCTGCACCTGGCCGCCGACCAGGTCGGTGGTGTAGTTGCCGGCGCCCTTGTACGGCACGTGGCGGATATCCACCCTGGCCTCACTGGCAAGGAGTTGCCCGGCCAGGTGCAGCACCGTGCCGTTGCCCGACGAGCCGTAGTTCAGTTCGCCGGGTTTCGACTTCAGCAGCGCGAGCAGTTCCCTGGTGTTGTGCGCGCTCACCGCGGGATTGACCACCAGCACCAGCGGCAGCGTGCCGATCACGGTGATCGGCGTGATGTCCTGCAGCGCGTCATACGGCAGGCTCTTGTAGATAAACGGGTTGATGACGTGGTTCGACGAGATCAGGCCCAGCGTCGAGCCGTCTTTCGGCGCGCGCACGATCTGCTGGGTGCCCGGCACGCCGCCGGCACCGGCGATATTCTCGACCACCACCGACTGGCCCAGCTGCTTGCCCAGCGGCTGGCTCAGCGCGCGGGCCACGGCATCGGCTTGCGAACCGGGCTGGGTCGGCACGATCAGCCTGAGCGGCTTACCATCCTGCGCATGGGCGGGAACGGCCTGGCCGCCAAGCATTGCCAGCGTGGTCAGGGCCGCAAGCGCCTTGCACGCCTGTCGAAACAGCGAGGTCTGCATGGTTTGTCTCCGTGGGTCGAATCGCACCGTGGACGGTGGCTTTGGCACGGAGTGTAGGGTTGCGACGCCGCGTGGCCGAGTGCTAATCCACTGGACCGGG
>JABFVP010000384.1 GCA_013362725.1 Cupriavidus sp. | reverse complement strand
CGCGCACCAGCGCCAGCGTCTGCGCCGCGACCTCGCGCAGCGCATCCAGCGGCACGCGCGGCGTGACCTGGAACAGGATATGGTCGGCTTCCACCCATTCGCCTTCGCGGAAACGCTCGGGGTGGCTGTCGTAGTGGCGACGGCAGCTGGCTTCGTCGGCTTCGGGCGTGGCCGCCTCGCGCGCCAGCAGCGCCTGCGCCAGCGCGTCGTCGTCCATGGCTTCGGCGTCCAGGCCGGTACGCTCGGCTTCGGCCCGCATCAGCAGGCGCAGGATCGCCGAGATGGTGGCCAGCCGCGCCGGGTTGGCGGCGTCGTGATGGTGGTCGAGTTCGCGTTCGATATCGGCGTCGCGCAGTTCCACGCCGTTGACAGTGACAGGCATCGGGTCCTCCTTGTGCGGTGATGGCGCTCAGCGGCTGCGCACCAGCTGCCAGGCGCGGCCGAGGTAGCCGAGCGAAGCAAAGCCGCTCCACACATGCACCAGCCGCGTGAACGGGAAGATCACGAACAAGGTCATGCCCATGAACAGGTGCGCCTTGAACAGCAGCGGCGCGTCGGCGATAAAGCCGGCGGCGTCGCCGCGCAGCGTGACGATGTGCTGGGCCCAGTTCATCAGCTGCACCATCATGTGGCCGTCCATGTGGCCGGCCGATTCGAAGATTGTGGACAGGCCCAGCAGCAGCGTCACCAGCAGCCACAGCAGCAGCACCTTGTCGCCGGTGCGGGTCACCGCGGACACGCGCGCGTTGGTCAGCCGGCGGTGCAGCAGGATTAGCAGGCCGGCCAGGCACATGGTGCCCATCACGCCGCCGGCCGCCATCGCCACGCCCTGCTTGAAGCCGTGCGAGACGCCCAGCGCGTCCCACACCGCCACCGGCGTCAGCAGGCCCACCAGGTGCCCGAAGAACAGGCCCAGGATGCCGACATGGAACAGGATGTTGCCGGTGCGCAGGTTGCCGCGGTACAGCACCTGAGAGCTGTCGCTCTTCCAGGTGTATTGCTCGCGCTCGAAGCGGGCCAGGCTGCCGAACAGGAAGATGGCAAGCGCGATGTACGGGTAGATGCCGAAGAGGAATTGGTGGAGGGTTGCCATGGTGTATTAGCTCGGTAGGTGGGTCTGCAAGGGCGTGAGTGTGCGTCTTTGCCGATTGTTTTCCCCTCTCCCCTCAGGGGAGAGGGCCGGGTGAGGGGTGGTTTAAGCACCGGCGCTCCGTTGAAGCTCCTGCCCTCTCCCCCGCCCCTCTCCCGCAAGCGGGAGAGGGGAGAAAACAAGCGACTCGCGCAGGCATGTCAGCAGGTCGCGGGCGCCGGTGCCGTGCCGCGCGGATAGAACGTCACCGCCTGCGGGCCGGTTTGCGGGGCCAGCAGAGGCTCCACGCCATCGGCGCCCGGGCCGAAGGTTTCCAGCGCCTCGTCCATGTCGCGCACCGGCGGCTCCTGCTGCGGTTGCGGCTGCACGTCGGTGAGCGTGCGCAGCACCGCGAACACGCCGGCGTAGGGACTCTGGTTGCGCGCGAGCCGGTCGCCAATCGCGGCCAGCACGTGGATGGCTTCGCCCAGCAGCTGTTCGGCGCGTGCCTCGTTGCCCTCGGCCGCGAGCGCGCCGAGGACCTCCAGGAACAGCGGCACGTAGTCGGGCAGCTCGGATGCCGCGGGCTCGAAGCCCGCGCGCCGGTACTCGTCGATCAGGTCGACCATGGCCTGGCCGCGGTCGCGGCTTTCGCCGTGCACGTGCTCGAACAGGTGCAGCGAGTGCGCCGGGTTGCGGTCGAAGGTGGCGACATAGTTTTCCTGCAGCGCGATCAGCGTCTCGCTGCGCAGCATGTCGGTCACCGGTCCCAGCAGGTGGCGCGCCTGCGGCCATTCGGCCAGGGCGGCGTCGATCTCGGGCAGCGCGTCGAGCAGTTCCTGCTCGGGATAGCCGAGCAGCGCGCTGAGGATGGGATAGAGGGGCATGTGGTTCTCCGGTTCGTTCGCGGGCGCTCAGCTCATCACGGCCTTCTTGCGCGACCTGGGCATGTCGACGAAATGCACGCTGCCCTGCGGCTTCTTGCCGAACAGCGCGCCGTCCGAGGTGCCGCCCGAGCAGCCGTTGCCGAAGGTGAAGCCGCAACTGGCCTTGTCGTTGAAGCTGTCCTCGACCATTTCCTTGTGCGAGGACGGGATCACGAAACGGTCCTCGTAGTTGGCGATCGCCATGGTCTGGTACATGTCCTCGACCTGCGCGGGCGTCAGGCCCACCTGCTTCAGCACGTCCAGGTCCTGCACCCCGTCCACCACCTGCGAGCGCTTGTACGCGCGCATCGCGAGCATGCGGTCCAGCGCCGAAAGCACCGGCATCACGTCGCCCGCGGTCAGCAGGTTGGCCAGGTACCTGACCGGGATGCGCAGGCTCTTGACGTCGGGGATGATGCCGTTCATGCCCATGTGGCCGGCCTCGGCCGCCGACTGGATCGGCGACAGCGGCGGGACGTACCAGACCATCGGCAGCGTGCGGTACTCCGGGTGCAGCGGGAAGGCGATCTTCCACTCGCACGCCATCTTGTAGACCGGCGACTTGCGGGCGGCCTCCAGCCAGCTTTGCGGAATCCCCTGGCGCAGCGCCTCGGCCTGCACCTTGGGATCATGCGGATCGAGGAACACGTCGAGCTGCGACTGGTACAGGTCGCGCTCGTCGGCCACCGACGCGGCCTGCTCGATGCGGTCGGCGTCGTACAGCATCACGCCGAGGTAGCGGATGCGGCCGACGCAGGTCTCGGAGCAGACCGTGGGCTGGCCGGCCTCGATGCGCGGATAGCAGAACAGGCATTTCTCGGCCTTGCCGCTCTGCCAGTTGAAATAGATCTTCTTGTACGGGCAGCCCGAGATGCACATGCGCCAGCCGCGGCACTTGTCCTGGTCGACCAGCACGATGCCGTCGTCCTCGCGCTTGTAGATCGAGCCAGACGGGCACGAGGCCACGCAGGCCGGGTTCAGGCAGTGCTCGCACAGGCGCGGCAGGTACATCATGAAGGTGTTCTCGAAGGTCGAGTACATCTCCTTCTGCACGTCGTCGAAGAGCTTGTCGCGGCCGCGCGAGCTGAACTCGCCGCCGAGGTCGTCTTCCCAGTTCGGGCCCCACTCGATCTTTTCCATCTTGCGGCCGGTCAGCACCGACACCGGGCGCGCGGTGGGCGGAGTCTGCGACAGCGGCGCCTTCTGCAGGTGCTCGTAGTCGTAGGTGAAGGGCTCGTAGTACTCGTCGATCTGCGGCAGGTTGGGGTTGGCGAACAGGTTCGCCAGGATCTTCAGCTTGCCGCCCTGGCGCGGCTCCAGCGTGCCGTCGGCATTGCGCTGCCAGCCGCCCTGCCACTTGTCCTGGTTCTCCCATTCCTTGGGATAGCCGATGCCGGGCTTGGTCTCGACATTGTTGAACCACGCGTACTCGACGCCGTCGCGGCTGGTCCAGACGTTCTTGCAGGTTACGGAGCAGGTATGGCAGCCGATGCACTTGTCGAGGTTCAGCACCATGGCCACCTGGGCGCGGATCTTCATTGCGTTGCTCCTTCCTTCTCTGTCTTTTCCACGAGCGGCCCTTCGAGCCAGTCGACCTTCTTCATCTTGCGCAGGATCACGAACTCGTCGCGGTTGCTGCCCACGGTGCCGTAGTAGTTGAAGCCGTAGGCCAGCTGCGCGTAGCCGCCGATCATGTGGGTGGGCTTGGTCACGGCGCGCGTGACCGAGTTATGGATGCCGCCGCGCATGCCGCTGGTCTCGGCACCCGGCACATTCACGATCTTTTCCTGGGCGTGGTACATCAGGCACATGCCCTTGGGCACGCGCTGCGACACCACCACGCGCGCGGTCAGCGTGCCGTTGACGTTGAAGACCTCGACCCAGTCGTTGTCGCGGATGCCGTTGGCCTTTGCCTCGGCTTCCGAGATCCACACGTGCGGGCCGCCGCGCGACAGCGTCAGCATGCGCAGGTTGTCCGAATACGTGGAGTGGATGCCCCACTTCTGGTGCGGCGTGATCCAGTTCAGCACCAGCTCCGGGTTGCCGTTCGGTTTCTTGCCCAGCATCGGCGCCACCGTCTTGGTATCGATGGCCGGCTTGTACACGCACGCGCCTTCGCCGAAGTCCAGCATCCAGCGATGGTCCTGCCAGAACTGCTGGCGGCCGGTCAGCGTGCGCCAGGGGATCAGTTCGTGCACGTTGGTGTAGCCGGCGTTGTAGCTGACTTCCTCCGATTCCAGCCCCGACCACGTCGGCGCGGAAATGATCTTGCGCGGCTGCGCCTGCACGTCGCGGAAGCGGATCTTGTCGTGCTCGCGCCCTTCGGCCAGGTGGGTGTGGTCGCGGCCGGTGATCTTCGACAGCGCTTCCCACGCCTTGACGGCGACGTGGCCGTTGGTCTCGGGCGCGAAGGTCAGGATCATCTCGGCGGCGTCGATCGCGGTCTCCAGCTTCGGGCGGCCCTGGCTGACGCCCGGCTCCGTCACCGTGTGGCTCAGCTCGCCGATCTCCTTCACCTCATGCCGGGTGTTCCAGTTGATGCCCTTGCCGCCATTGCCGAGCTTGTCGAGCAACGGGCCGATCGAGGTGAATTTCTTGTAGATATCGGCGTAGTTGCGCTCGACCACCGTCATCGACGGCGCGGTCTTGCCGGGGATCAGGTCGCACTCGCCGGCCTTCCAGTCCTTCGGCTCGAACGGCTGGCCCAGTTCGCCCGGGGTGTCGTGCAGCAACGGCGTGCAGACCAGGTCCTTGCGCGTGCCCAGGTACGAGCCGGCCATCTCGCTGAACTTCTTCGCGATGGCCTTGTAGATCTCCCAGTCGGTCTTGCTTTCCCACAGCGGCTGCACGGCCTCGGACAGCGGGTGGATGAACGGGTGCATGTCGGACGTGTTGAGGTCGTCCTTCTCGTACCACGTTGCCGTCGGCAGCACGATGTCGCCGTACAGGCAGGTGGTGCTCATGCGGAAGTCCAGCACGGTCAGCAGGTCGAGCTTGCCTTCGGCGGCCGGGCGCACGTTGACTTCGCTCGGCGTGATGGCGTCGTTCTCGTCGCCGAACACGGCGTTCTGCGTGCCGAGCAGGTACTTCAGGAAGTACTCATGTCCCTTGCCCGAGCTGCCCAGGATGTTGGAGCGCCACACGAACATGTTGCGCGGGAAGTTGGCCGGGTTGTCGGGATCGTCGCAGGCAAACTGCAGCGCGCCTGACTTCAGTTGCTCGACGGTGTAGGCCACCGGGTCCTTGCCGGCCTGCTCGGCCGCGTCGACCACGTCGAGCGGATTGCTGCCCAACTGCGGCGCCGACGGCAGCCAGCCCATGCGCTCGGACTTCGCGTTCAGGTCCAGCAGCGACAGGCCGTCATAGCGCTTGCGGTCGGCGATCGGCGACAGGATCTCGTCGACGGCCAGCTTCTCGTGGCGCCACTGGCTGGTGTGGTTGTAGAAAAACGAGGTGCCGTTCATCTGGCGCGGCGGCCGCGACCAGTCCAGCCCGAACGCCAGCGGGGCCCAGCCGAACTGCGGGCGCAGCTTTTCCTGGCCGACGTAGTGGGCCCAGCCGCCGCCGCTCTTGCCGATGCAGCCGCACATCATCAGCAGGTTGATGATGCCGCGGTAGATCATGTCGTTGTGGTACCAGTGGTTCAGCGCGGCACCGACGATGACCATGCTCTTGCCCTGCGTGCGGTCGGCGTTGTCGGCGAACTCGCGCGCCACCTGGGTCACCAGGCGCGCCGGCACCGAGGTGTGTTTCTCCTGCCAGGCGGGGGTGTAGGGCACATCGTCTTCATACGACGCCGCCACGTTGGGGCCGCCCAGGCCCTGGTCGACACCGTAGTTGGCCATCTGCAGGTCGTACACGGTCGCCACCAGCGCGCTGCTGCCGTCCGCGAGCGTGATGCGGCGCGCCGGTACGCGGCGGCGCAGCAGCTCGTCGTGTTCGCCGCCGAAGTAGGGGAAGCCGACTTCCACTACCTCATCGTGCTGGCTGAGCAGCGACAGGCGCGGCTCGACCGCGCGGCCGCTGCCGCCGTCCTTCATTTCCAGGTTCCAGCGGCCCACCTTCTCGCCGCCGTTGTGGGCGGCCTCGCCCCAGCGGAAGCCGATCGAGCCGTTGGGTGCGACGATCTCGCCGGTCGCGTGGTCGACCAGCAGCGTCTTCCATTCCGGATGGTTGGCTTCCCCGAGGTTGTCGGCCAGGTGCGAGGCGCGCAGGAAGTGGTCCGGCACCAGCGTGTCGCCATGCTCGCGCAGCAGCACCAGCATCGGCATGTCGGTGTACTGCTTTACATAGTCGCGGAAGTAGGCGGACTTGCCGCTGGCGTGGAATTCCTTCAGCACCACGTGGCCCATCGCCATCGCCAGCGCGGCATCGGTGCCTTGCTTGGGGGCCAGCCAGATATCGCCGAACTTGACCATCTCGCCGAAGTCGGACGAGACGGCGACGGTCTTGGTGCCCTTGTAGCGCACCTCGGTGTAGAAGTGCGCGTCGGGCGTGCGCGTCTGCGGCACGTTGGAGCCCCACACCATCAGGTAGGTGGAGTTGTACCAGTCGGCGGATTCGGGCACGTCGGTCTGCTCGCCCCAGATCTGCGGGCTGGCCGGCGGCAGGTCGCAGTACCAGTCGTAGAACGACAGGCAGGCGCCGCCGAGCAGGCTCAGGTAGCGCGCGCCGGCGGCGTACGAGACCATCGACATCGCCGGGATCGGCGAGAAGCCGATCACGCGGTCCGGGCCGAATGTCTTCACGGTGAAGGCGTTAGCCGCGGCGATCATCTCGGTGGCGGTGTTCCAGTCGGCGCGCACGAAGCCGCCGTGGCCGCGCACGCTCTTGTAGCGCGCCGCCTTCTTCGGGTCCTGGCTGATCGATTCCCACGCGGCGACCGGGTCCATGGTCTTGCGGGCCTCGCGCCACATCTCCATCAGCCGGCCGCGGATCATCGGGTACTTGACGCGCTGCGCGGAGTAGACGTACCAGCTGTACGAGGCGCCGCGCGGACAGCCGCGGGGCTCGTGGTTGGGCAGGTCGGGGCGCGTGCGCGGGTAGTCGGTCTGCTGGGTTTCCCAGGTGATCAGGCCATTCTTGACGTAGACCTTCCAGGAGCAGGAGCCGGTGCAGTTCACGCCGTGGGTGGAGCGCACGATCTTGTCGTGCTGCCAGCGGCTGCGGTAGCCGTCTTCCCACTTGCGGTCTTCGTTCACCACCGCGCCGTGGCCGTCCGCATAGGTGGACTTGACGCGCGACATGAACTTCAGTCGATCCAGGAAATGACTCATTTGCTTGTTCTCCGCGAGGCTATTCTGCGGGGCTCCGGCGGTTGCCCGGGAGCATTTGCAGGGACACCTCGAGCTTATGGGGGAGCGGGGCGGCGGCCAATTCGCTGGTGGAACAGCCGCCGGGTGGCGATCGGGGGAGGTGCGCGGCGCGGGGCTAGTTCCGAAGAACTAGTCCGGCCGGCAAGGCGTTCAGCAGGGCATGGGGGCGTTGCGGCGCGCGTAGTACCACCACGTCACCAGCACGCAGCTGACATAGAAGGCGATAAAGCAATACAGCGCGGCGTCGGGGGCACCGGTCAGTTCCAGCGAGGTGCCGAAGCTCTTGGGGATAAAGAAGCCGCCGTAGGCACCGATCGCGCCGGAGAAGCCCAGCACCGCGGCGGATTCCTTGCCGGCATCCTGCAGCGCCTGGCGCTGCGCGGCGTCGCCCTTGCCCTTGGCGGCGCGCTGGCGCTCGGTCAGGAAGATCACCGGGATCATCCGGAAGGTCGAGCCGTTGCCGATGCCGGTCAGCGCGAACAGCGCGATAAAGGCCGCGAGGAAGTAGGTGAAGTTGCCGCCGGCGCCGTCGTGCGGCAGCGCCGCCAGCACCGCGAACACCGCCGCGATCATGCCGATGAAGGTCCACAGCGTGACGCGCGCGCCGCCGAGCTTGTCGGAGATCCAGCCGCCCACGGGACGCGTCAGCGCCCCGACCAGCGGCCCCAGGAAGGCGTAGGCGGTGGGGTTCACGCCCGGGAACTGTGACTTGGTCAGCAGCGCCAGCCCGGCCGAGAAGCCGATAAACGAGCCGAAGGTGCCGACGTAGAGCCAGCACATCAGCCAGTTGTGCTTGCGCTTGAAGATCACCGCCTGCTCGGCGAAC
>JABFVP010000221.1 GCA_013362725.1 Cupriavidus sp. | reverse complement strand
CAGCGCGGCCACGGCCAGCACCAGCGCAAACAGCAGCAGGTAGAGCTCGCCCGCCAGCCAGTCGCGCCGGGCCATGCGCAGCGCCTGGCGCCAGGCGGAGAATTTGCCGCCGGTGGCGGCGTGCAGTCCGGCAGGCTGGGCAGTGGTGGCCGGAACGTCAATGGCGGACTCGGGGGGCATCGTTTGGTTGGTTCTTGGTTGCTGGCGCCGGTGCGCCTCGGGTCAGTCAGCCAGTGCAAAAAAGCTGGCAGGAACGGCTGCGCCGCTAGCGCGGCACATCATGCCGGGTCCCGCCGCGCAGGCTGGCATGGAGCCGGCGCACTCCGCGCCACAACTTCGGCAGCAGCCACACCGAGCCCAGCAGGAACACCGCCAGCAGCACCAGGAACAGCACCGGCAAGAAGAACGCCAGCAGCAGGCTGCCGGTGGCGGTCAGGTCCTCAGTGAATGAGGCCGTCCAGTTGGAAAACGGTTCCGGCGACACGTTGATCAGCGCGCGCGTGCCGGCCTTGACCGCATGCGCGGTGCCGGCCAGCGTGCCGCCGACCAGCCCCGCCGCCACCACCCATTGCGGATCCAGCTGGCCGAACGCGGCGGCCGCCAGGATCGCCCCGGCCGGAATGCGGATAAAGGTATGGATGCCGTCCCAGACGGAGTCGAAGGCAGGCACCTTGTCGGCGACGAATTCGGCCACCGCCAGCCCCGCGGCCACGCCGATCACCCACCAGGACTCCAGCGGCTGCAGCCCGGGCGGCAGCTCCAGCCAGCCAAGGCGCGCCAGCACCCCGGCGGCCAGCACGGCCAGATAGAGGCGAAAGCCGCTGGCCCAGGACATGCCCGCGGCCAGCGCGGCGGTTTCCAGCATGGTGCTCCTTGCAAGGGTCCGGTGCGGGCCGGTGCGGAGACCGGCGCGCCCTGGCTGGGAGTGTAATACGGACCGGCCGGACCGGGCGGACCGGCCTGGGACGGGGCCGGCCGTGGCTCAGCTGCCCTCCTTGCCGTCCGGGCCGAACCACGGCAGCGCCTCCTGCGGGGTCAGGATGCCCGCCGGCTCGGCCATGGCATAGCCCGGCAGCGCCTCGATGCGCCGCGCAAAGGCGGGATCGGCCAGCAAGGCCAGCAGCGCGGCCATCCAGCCGGCGGTCTGGTCGTTCTTGCGCAGCGCCAGGTAATAGGCCTCGCGCGTGAGCGGCACGAACGCCAGCCCGTGGGCCTCGGCGTTCATGCGCAGCCCGAAACCGGCCTGGGCGCGGCCGCTGTGCACCGCTTCCGCCACTTTTTCATTGCTGAACTCCGTTTCGTCGTAGCCGTTGACCAGGTCGGGATACAGGCCCTCGGCGGCCAGCAGCTGGTCGAACAACATGCGCGTGCCGGAGCTGCGCTGCCGGTTGACGAAGCGCGCCTGGCTGCGCGCCAGTCCGCGCAGGTCGTGCACCTCGCGCGCCAGCTCTGGCGCCAGGATCAGCCCCTGCTCGCGCCACGCCAGCCGCAGCAGCCGCACGGCGCCGGGCCGCAGCCACTTGCGCAGGGTCACATGCGCGACCGAGCCCGCGGTCTGCACCGGCGAGACATAGAAGCCGGCCAGCTCCGACTGGCGCTCCTGCAGGCAGATCAGCCCTTCCACGCTGCCGCAGAACACCGTGTCGAGCTGCAGCGGACTGCCGGCCGTGCCCAGCGCGGCGGCCAGCACTTCCACCGCCGGGTCATGGCTGCCGGTGAAATGCACGCACGACTGCGGCTGCTGGGCGTCGTCCAGTTCGGCGATGAACTCGGCCATGGCGCGCTGCACCGCCGGCTCGATCGACTCGCGCAGGCGCAGTTCCGCGCGCAGCAGGCGCTCGCCGAAGCGCGTCAGCGACGCGCCGCGCCCGCGCTCCATATCCAGCATGCTGCGGCCCAGCATCTCTTCCCACGAGCGCATCACGCCCCAGGCGTGGCGGTACGACAGCCCGATCTCGCGCGCGGCGCGGTGCAGCGATCCGGTTTCGCGCACCGCCTTGAGCAGCTGGAACACCTTGGCATTGGCGCGCGGATTGTCGTCGGAGGCGATCACCGGAAACAGGTCGAAGCGGAAGGTCATAGGTTCCCCGCTACATATTTACTTGTCGATCTCGGCTGGACCACAATGAATACCCCATTCTTATGTTGTTTTGCCGGATTCTCCCTGAGATCCAAAGGCAAAATCAATTATGTCGGCAAGAACATAACATCGAGGAGATCGCCCATGTCCCGCCGTGCCCGACCCTTGCGCCGCCGCGCCCGTCACCTCGCCGTGCCGCTGCTGTGCCTTGGCCTGCTTGCGGCCGCGCAGGCCGGCGAGATCAAGCTCGCCACCACCACCAGCACCGAGAACTCCGGCCTGCTGAAGCACCTGCTGCCGCGTTTCGAGCAGAAATCAGGCGTCACGGTAAAAGTCATCGCGGTGGGCTCGGGCAAGGCCATGAAGATGGGCGAGATGGGCGATGTCGACGTGCTGCTGGTGCACGCGCGCAAGATGGAAGACGCCTTCGTCGCCGCCGGCTACGGCGTGAACCGGCGCGACGTCATGTACAACGATTTCATCGTGGTCGGGCCGGCCAGTGACCCGGCCGGGATCAAGGGCGGCAGGGACGTGCTGGCGGGGTTCCGCAAGCTCGCCGCCAGCGGCAGCAAGTTCATCTCGCGCGGCGACAATTCCGGCACCGACGTGATGGAGAAGGACTACTGGAAGCAGCTCGGCATCGACCCCAAGGGCCAGCCGTGGTACGTCAACGCCGGCCTGGGCATGGGCGAGGTGCTGACCATGGCGGCGCAGATGCCGGCCTATACGCTGTCGGACCGCGCCACCTACGGCGCCTACCGCGCCAAGACCGGGCTGGCGATCGCCATCGAGGGCGATCCGAAGATGTTCAACCCTTACGGGATCATCGCGGTCAACCCCGCCAGGCATCCGGGGATCAACTACAAGGATGCGATGAAGCTGGTGGAGTGGATCACCTCGAGGGAAGGACAGGAAACGATTGCGGGGTACAAGGTCGAAGGCGAACAGCTGTTCTTCCCCACTGCCCACGCAAAGTAGGGACGCGCCCGCCCTCGTCCCGGCTCAACCCGCCTCGGCCTCGAGCCGGGGCAATTGCGGCAGGTCCGCCGCCACCTCCGCGATCATGCGCCGGATCCACATCACGTCCGGCGCGGCATGGCAGCGCTCGTGCCACAGCTGGTAGAAGCGCATGCGCGGGAACGACACCGGCGACGGCACCATGCGGATCGGCAGGTACTGCGCATAGTGCGCGGCGAACTGCCGACCGGTGGTGAAGACCATGTCGGTCTTCATCAGCACATAGGGCACCAGCCCGAAATACGGCAGCGTGACCTGGATATTGCGCTTGTAGCCCTGCTCGGCGAGCGCCTGGTCGATCATGCTGCGTTGCATCGACGCATAGGGCGCGGGCGCCAAATGCGGCATTTCCAGGTAGTGCTTGAGCGTCAGTCCCTTGCGCGCCAGCGGATGTTGCGCGCCCAGCATGCACACCACCTCGTCGTCGAACAGCGGCGAGATATGCAGGTGCTCCGGCGGCGACAGCCAGTTGCCGACCACGATATCCAGCTGCCCCTGCTCGAGGTCGTCGAGGAAATCCGACGACGACGTCATCGGATGCACGAACAGCTTGGCGCCTGGCGCCAGCCGGCGCACGCGCTCGACGATATTGGGCAGGAAGAAGGCGTCCAGGTAGTCGGGCGCGCCTAGGTGGAAGGTGCGCGTGGTGGTGGCCGGGTCGAACTGCTGAGGCGGCCGCGCGATGCGGTCCATCGCCGCCAGGCTCTGCTCGGCCAGCGCCAGCAGCTCGCGGCCGCGCTCGGTGGGCACCATGCCGTTTTTGCCCCGCACCAAAATGGCGTCGCCGGTGATCTCGCGCAGGCGCTTCAGGGTATTGCTGATGGCGGGCTGGGACTGGCCTAGACGCACGGCGGTGCGAGTCACGCTCTGCTCGGTGAGCAGGGTGTGGAGCACCCGCAGCAAATAGGTATCGAGATGGTCGCGTCCGTGCATGGCGATGGCGGCCCTCCGGCGGGGGCCGGATGGGTGGCGTGGGGGATGGGAACGGCGCATAGTGTATGACAGGCACCCCACAATTGGTCAAATCAGCATACCGCTCAGTGCGGCCGGGCACCGACGGGCGTGCCCGCTGATGGCGCATATCACCTGGGTCGAATATTGCATGAAACGTAGCGATGCTATGTTTCCGCCATCCCCAAGAGAGAGAAGACCATGGAGACGCAAACCATCCGCTTTTTCCACCGCGGCCAGGTCAAGGAAGTATCCGACGCCCCCATTACCCGCACCGTGCTGCAGTACCTGCGTGAAGACGCGCGCTGCACCGGCACCAAGGAAGGCTGCGCCGAAGGCGACTGCGGCGCCTGCACCGTCGTGGTCGGCGAGCTGCAGGACGGCGGCGACGTCGAGTTCAAGGCCGTCAACGCCTGCATCCAGTTCCTGCCCACGCTCGACGGCAAGGCCCTGATCACGGTCGAGGACCTGCGCCAGGCCGACGGCAACCTGCATCCGGTGCAGGAAGCCATGGTGGAATGCAACGGCTCGCAGTGCGGTTTCTGCACCCCCGGCTTTGTGATGTCGCTGTGGGCGCTGTACCAGCAGCACACCCCCGGTGGCGAGGCGCCCTCGCGCCAGACCATCTGCGACGCGCTGACCGGCAACCTGTGCCGCTGCACCGGCTACCGCCCGATCATCGATGCCGGCGAACGCATGATGGCCCTGCCCGCGCCCAGCGCGGACAAGCTCGACCCACGCCAGATCGCCGACACGCTGCGCAACCTCAAGCGCGGCGAAACCTTCCGCTACCGCGCCCAGGGGCAGGAGTTCTTCGCCCCGCGCACCGCTGCCGAATTCGGCGCGATCAAGGCGGCACAGCCCGAGATCCGCATCCTGGCCGGCAGCACCGACGTCGGCCTGTGGGTCACCAAGCAGTTCCGCGAGCTGGGCAACCTGCTCTACGTGGGCCAGGTCGAGGACCTGAACCACATCGGGCAACGCGACGGCATGATCGAGATCGGCGCCGCCGTGACGCTGGAAAAGGCCTACGCCGCACTCAACGCCGCACACCCCGAGCTGGAAGAGATGTGGAAGCGCTTCGCCTCGCTGCCGATCCGCAATGCCGGCACGCTGGGCGGCAATATCGCCAACGGCTCGCCGATCGGCGATTCGATGCCCGCGCTGATCGCACTGGGCGCCGAAGTGGTGCTGCAGCACGGCGAGACGCGCCGCACGCTGCCGCTGGAAGACCTGTACCTGGCGTACCAGAAGACTGCGATGCAGCCGGGCGAGTTCGTCGCCGCGCTGCGCGTGCCGGTGGCCGGCCCGCAGCACTTCCGCACCTACAAGCTGTCCAAACGCTTTGACGAGGATATTTCCGCCGTGTGTGCCGCGTTCGGCATCACCGTGCAGGACGGCATCGTCACGCAGGCCCGCATCGCCTGTGGCGGCATGGCCGCGACGCCCAAGCGCGCCGCCACGACCGAGGCGGCGCTGACGGGCCAGCCGTGGAACGAAGCCACCGCCCGCGCCGGCATGGCCGCGCTGGCGCAGGACTACACGCCGCTCACCGACATGCGCGCGACCGCGTCGTACCGCAGCCGCGGTGCCGCCAACCTGCTGTACCGGTTCTGGCTGGAGACCAACGCCGACGCGCTGCCTGCCGCAGCCGTCAATGTGCGCGCCCCCGGCGCCGGCATCAACGCCACCGCAACCGCAGGCGCCACGGCCTGAGCCAGAGAACAAGGAACGACATCGGCATGAACAAGCAAACCGAACCCTTCCTGCTCGACGCCGCCGCCGAACAGGTACCGCAGGTCGGCATCTCGCGTCCGCACGAATCCGCCCACCTGCACGTGGCCGGCACCGCGACCTACACCGACGACATACCCGAGCTGGCCGGCACGCTGCACGCCGCGCTCGGCATGAGCACCCGCGCGCACGCGCGCATCAAGTCGGTCTCGCTCGACAAGGTGCGCGCCGCGCCCGGCGTGGTCGACGTGCTGACGGTGGACGACATCCCCGGTACCAACGACTGCGGCCCGATCATCCATGACGACCCGATTCTGGCGCGTGGCGTGGTGCAGTTCATCGGCCAGCCGGTATTTATCGTGGTGGCGACCTCGCATGACGCGGCCCGCCGCGCCGCCCGCCTCGGCGTGATCGACTATGAAGACCTGCCGCCGGTGCTGTCGCCGCAGGCCGCGCACGAGGCCGGCAGCTACGTGCTGCCGCCGATGCACCTGACACGCGGCGAACCGGCCGCGCGCATTGCCGGCGCGACCCACCAGGACAGCGGCACGATCCACCTGGGCGGCCAGGAGCAGTTCTATCTCGAAGGCCAGATCTCGTACGCCGCCCCGCGCGAGAACGACGGCATGCACGTGTGGTGCTCAACCCAGCACCCGACCGAGATGCAGCATGCGGTCGCGCATATGCTGGGCTGGCATGCGCACCAGGTGCTGGTCGAGTGCCGCCGCATGGGCGGCGGCTTCGGCGGCAAGGAATCGCAGTCGGCGCTGTTCGCCTGCTGCGCCGCGCTGGCGGCGTGGAAGCTGATGTGCCCGGTCAAGCTGCGCCCGGACCGCGACGACGACATGATGATCACCGGCAAGCGCCATGACTTCGTCTTCGACTACAGCGTCGGCCACGACGACGAGGGCCATATCGAAGGCGTCAAGGTCGAGATGGTGTCGCGCGCCGGCTTCTCGGCCGACCTGTCGGGCCCGGTGATGACCCGCGCCATCTGCCACTTCGACAACGCCTACTGCCTGCCGAACGTGCAGATCGACGGCTACTGCGGCAAGACCAACACGCAGAGCAACACCGCCTTCCGCGGCTTCGGCGGCCCGCAGGGCGCGTTCGCGGTCGAGTACATCCTCGACAACATCGCCCGCACGGTCGGCAAGGATTCGCTCGACGTGCGCCGCGCCAACTTCTACGGCAAGACCGCGAACAACGTCACGCCTTACGGCCAGACCGTCGAAGACAACGTCATCCACGAGTTGATCGACGAACTGGTGGCCAGCAGCGAATACCGCGCCCGCCGCGAGGCCACGCGCGCGTTCAACGCCACCAGCCCGGTGCTGAAGAAAGGCATCGCGATCACCCCGGTGAAGTTCGGCATCTCGTTCAACGTGGCCCACTACAACCAGGCCGGCGCGCTGGTGCACGTCTACAACGACGGTTCGGTGCTGGTGAACCACGGCGGCACCGAAATGGGCCAGGGCCTGAACACCAAGGTGGCGATGGTGGTGGCGCATGAGCTGGGCATCCGCATGGAACGCGTGCGCGTGACCGCGACCGATACCAGCAAGGTGGCCAATACCTCGGCCACCGCGGCCTCGACCGGCGCCGACCTGAACGGCAAGGCCGCGCAGGACGCCGCGCGCCAGATCCGCGAGCGCCTGACCGCGTTTGCCGCGCGCAAGGCCGGCGTGGAGCCGTCCGAGGTGCGCTTCAACGACGACCTGGTCAGCGCCGGCGAGCTGCGCCTGTCGTTCGGCGAACTGGCGCGCGAAGCCTACGTGGCGCGCGTGCAGCTGTGGTCCGACGGCTTCTACACCACGCCCAAGCTGCACTGGGACCAGAAGTCGCTGCAGGGCCGCCCGTTCTACTACTTCGCCTACGGCGCCGCGTGCTCCGAGGTGCTGGTGGACACGCTCACTGGCGAATGGAAGCTGCTGCGCGCCGACGCGCTGCACGACGCCGGCCGCTCGCTGAACCCGGCGATCGACATCGGCCAGGTCGAGGGCGCATTCATCCAGGGCATGGGCTGGCTGACCACCGAGGAACTGTGGTGGAACAAGGACGGCAAGCTGATGACGCACGCGCCGTCGACGTACAAGATCCCGACGGTCAACGACTGCCCCGAGGAATTCAATGTGCGCCTGTTCCAGAACCGCAACGTCGAGGACAGCATCCACCGCTCCAAGGCCGTGGGCGAGCCGCCGCTGCTGCTGCCGTTCTCGGTGTTCTTCGCGATCCGCGACGCCGTGGCCGCGCTGGGCGACTACCGCATCAACCCGCCGCTGAAGGCCCCGGCCACCAGCGAGGCGATCCTCGATGCCGTGGATGCCGTGCGCGCGGCGGCGGCGCAAGGGGCTGCTC
>JABFVP010000436.1 GCA_013362725.1 Cupriavidus sp. | reverse complement strand
ATGGCCGCTGTCGGCGAGGGCGAAGTCTTCCGCGGGCGGCTCGTCGAAGTCGAGCCACAGCGCAAACCCGGCGCGCGCGGCGCAGGCGGCATGATCGTCGTCTTCGCCGGCACGTGGCGCTTCGGTGCGGATCATCTGCGCCACAGCATGCGCCAGCGCCAGCGCATGCACGGCGTACGCGGCCTGGTCGTGGCGTTGCGCGCGCAGCCCCGCCAGCTGCGTGCCCAACATCGGCACAATGGCCGCGCGCGTAGCCTCGATCAAGTCTTCGGTGTCTTCCAGCACCGGCTCGCCGCTCAGGCGCGACCACGCCACCTGCGCCACGGTGTAGAGCAGGATGCCGAGATGCCCGTCGGTCAGCCCGGACCGATGGAACGCGCGCGACCACGCCAGGAAGCGATGGCGCAGGTTGGCCTCGACCCCGGCCATGCCGCGCGGCAGGCGGGTCTCGCAGCGCAATTGCTCGAGCAGCTCGAACACCAGGCGCTCGACCGCATCGGCCGGGCACAGCCGCCGGTGCAGCGCGGCGTCGGAATGCGCCTGGCGCAGCGCGGCGCCATCGGCGGCGCCGCGCAGGCACGCGGCGGTGTCGGTATCTGGATCCGTGTGCAGGTGCGGCGCATGCTGCGGCACCGGGCGCAGCGCGCGCCACAGCTGGCCGTCGCGGAAATGCAGCGCGGCATCGCCGGTGAGCGCGCGCACGGCCGCGCCGGACAACTCATCCTGCCGCTGGCGCCGGCGCAAGCGCTGGGCGAGCGCCGCCGCATTCATTGCGCGGGCTCCGATGCCGCGCTGACGCCGGCGGCCTCGCCCGGCAGGTGGCCGAAGCAACGCTGGTAGTACTCCGCCACCACCGGGCGTTCGGCCTCGTCGCATTTGTTCAGGAAGGTCAGGCGGAACGCGAGCGCTGGGTCGCGGAAGATCTGGCAGTTCTCGGCCCAGCTGATCACGGTGCGCGGCGACATCAGCGCCGACACATCGCCCGCGGCAAAGCCGCGCCGGGTCAGGCCGGCCAGCGCCACCATGGCATCGACCAGCGCGCGCCCGTCGGCGCGGTCCAGCTCGGGCACGCGGGCCAGCACGATGCCGGCCTCTTCGTCGTGCGGCAGGTAGTCCAGCGTCGCCACCACGTTCCAGCGGTCGATCTGCGCGTGGTTGAGCAGCTGCGTGCCGTGATAGAGCCCGTTGACGTTGCCAAGCCCCACGGTGTTGGAGGTGGCAAAGAGACGGAAAGAAGGATGGGGGCGGATCACGCGGTTCTGGTCCAGCAGCGTGAACTTGCCGTCGCGCTCCAGGATGCGCTGGATCACGAACATCACGTCGGGCCGGCCCGCGTCGTATTCGTCGAAGATCAGCGCCACCGGGCGCTGCAGCGCCCACGGCACGATGCCTTCCTGGAACTCGGTGACCTGGCGGCCGTCGCGTACCACGATGGCATCCTTGCCGACCAGGTCGAGCCGGCTGATGTGGCCATCCAGGTTGACGCGCACGCAGGGCCAGTTCAGCCGCGCGGCGACCTGCTCGATATGGGTCGACTTGCCGCTGCCGTGCAGGCCCTGCACCATTACGCGCCGGTCGCGCATAAAGCCCGACAGGATCGCCAGCGTCACCTCGGGCTGGAAGCGGTAGGCCGGGTCGATCTCCGGCACGTGGTCGTCGCGCTGGCTGAAGGCCGGCACCATCAGGCCGGAATCGATGCCGAACACGCTGCGCACCGGAATCATCCGGTCGGGCTTGCCAAACTGCTCTTGCGTCACCTTGTGCTCCTCGTTGCCTTGTGGCTTCTCGCCATCCATGCCGATCGGCACGGCGGCAAGCGGAGCAATCCCGCGTGACGCCGTGCGCTATTCGTCCTCTTCCGCGGCATCCGTGGCCTCGGCGCCGCCCTGCCAGCTGCCCGCGCTGTCGGCTTCGATCGCCGCCAGCGCCGCCGCCGCCCGCTGCAGCGCGGGCAGCAGCTGCACCGCCTTGTCGCGCGGCACGCGCATCACCGGGGCCTGCAGCGCCAGCCCCAGGTTGGACTTGCCGCCGTCGGCGGCCGGCACCAGCACGCCGATGCACACCAGCCCCGGCAGGAATTCCTCATCGTCCATGGCGTAGCCGTCGCGCTTCACGCGCTCCAGTTCCGCCTCCAGCTGCGCATGGTCGGTCAGCGTGTTCTGCGTGTAGCGCTCCAGCTCCACGTTGGCCAGCAGCCGCTGCCGCTGCGCCGGCGCCAGCTGCGCCAGGAACAGCTTGCCGGTGGCCGAGCAGTGCGCCGGCACGCGCGAACCCGGATGCAGGTAGAAGCGCAGCGGCGCCGCGGTCTCGACGCGATCCAGGTACAGCACCTCGCCGCCGGAGAACGCGGTCAGGTTGCAGCTCTCGCCCACCTCTTCCACCAGCCGGCGCAGCACCATGTGGCGCGCCCCGTGCGAGGTGCTGTTGAGCAACAGGTTCTCCGCCAGCCGGCGCAGCCGCAGGCCGGTGCCGTATTGCCGCCCGTCGCCGTTGCGCTGGATCAGTCCGGCCGCCTCGAGCTGCTGCAGCATGCGGTGCAGCGTGGGCTTGGGCAGGCCGGTTTCTTCCACCAGCGCCTGCAGGTTGAAGGACTGGTCCTTCTCCGCGATGACCTCGAGCAGGCCGAACAAGCGCAGCGCCGGCGTGTCTCCGTCCGGCCTGGCTTCACTTTTGGCGAGGCGCATATCGTTCATGCCTGGCTCCATCATAGGTAAGTTTCATTTTCAGAGTCAAATCATATCAATTATCGAAACTTCCGGTTGACCTTCCCGCCTGGACGGCCTACATTCCGGTTAAACAATAATTTTCTGGAACTTCTGGTTCCACTTTTTAAGCAAACACCGGAGACAAGTCGACATGTACGGATAGGCCATCCTCTCCCGGGGATTGCAAATACTGAACGACCACGGCCCCAGGCTGGCATTTGTTGCCCCGCCGCCTATACCGAAGAGAAGCCGTGGCGCCTGCCTTAAACGCTGGACTGGCTGCAATGCAGTACGACAGCAAGCGCAGCACAGGAGACACAACATGATCCAACAACCATCGTCCGGCAACGGACTATCCCACGGCCTCAAGCAACGCCACATGACCATGATCGCGCTCGGCGGCGTGATCGGCGCGGGGCTCTTCGTCGGCAGCGGCGTCGTCATCAAGTCGGCCGGCCCGGCCGCGGTCATTTCCTTCCTGATCACCGGCCTGCTGGTGGTACTGGTGATGCGCATGCTGGGCGAGATGGCCTGCGCCATGCCCGGCAGCGGCGGCTTCTACGAGTATGCACGCGAAGCCTGGCGCGACCGCCCCGCGGTGGGCAACCTGGCCGGCTTCCTGACCGGCTGGATGTACTGGTACTTCTGGGTCATCGTGGTGGCGCTGGAAGCGGTGGCGGGCGCGGACCTGGTGCGCTACTGGCTGCCTGACGTGCCCAACTGGATCATCAGCCTGGTGCTGCTGGTGATGCTGACCCTGACCAACCTGGTATCGGTCAAGTCGTTCGGCGAGTTCGAGTTCTGGTTCGCCTCGATCAAGGTGGCGGCGATCATGGTGTTCCTGTTCGTCGCCGGCGTCTACGTGCTGGGCCTGGCCCCCGGGTCGCACGGCATGGAGGTGGCCAACCTGACCGCCAACGGCGGCTTCATGCCCAACGGCATCGTACCGGTGCTGACCGGCGCGGTGGCGGCGACCGGCTTCTACTTCGGCGCGGAGATCGTCACCATCGCCGCCGCCGAGACCGCCGAGCCGCAGAAGGCCGTGGCCAAGGCCACCAGCTCGGTGATCACGCGCGTGCTGGTGTTCTATGTCGGTTCGATCCTGCTGGTGGTGTGCCTGGTGCCGTGGAACTCCACCAGCATCGCCACGCCGTACGTCAGCGCGCTGAACGTGATGGGCGTGCCGGCGGCCGCGCAGATCATGAACGCGATCGTGCTGACCGCGGTGCTGTCGGCGCTCAACTCGGGCCTGTACGCGTCGTCGCGCATGCTGTTTGCGCTGACCCGCCGTGGCGACGCGCCGCAGTCGCTGGCCCGCGTCAGCCGCAACGGCGTGCCGGTGCGCGCGATCCTGGTGGCGACGCTGTTCGGCTACGGCGCGGTGGTGATGTCCTATGTCTCGCCCGATACGGTGTTCGCCTTCCTGGTGAATTCGTACGGCACGGTGGCGATCTTCGTCTACATCCTGATCGCGATCTCGCAGCTGCGCCTGCGTTCGCGGCTGGAGCGCGAGGCCCCTGGCCAGCTGCGGGTGCGCATGTGGTGCTATCCGTACCTCACCTATGTCGCGATCCTCGGCATGCTGGGCATCGTGGTCGCCATGGCCTTTATCCCCGACCAGCGCACGCCGCTTGCGCTGGGGGTCATCAGCCTGCTGATCCTGCTGCTTGCCTACGGCGCGCGGCAACTGTTTCGCCGTGGCGCCGAGCCGGTAGTGCCGCTGGCCGAGATGCCAAGGCCTGACCTCCACAAGTATTGATGTGCCACGCGGCGCGCCAGTGCAGTAAGCTGGCGCGCTGTGTCGTTTTCAGTGTCGTTGTTATTGGCCCCCGCACCATGAGCCTCAAGTCCCCCGCCACCATGTGGTCCCAGCTGTTCCAGCAGCACGCCCTGTCGGGCCTGAGCCTGCAGGGCAAGATCCGCCAGATGCTGGTCTCGGCCATCCTCGACGAGCAGCTGCCGCAGGGCGAGCCGCTGCCCAGCAGCCGCGAGCTGTCGGCGCAGCTGCGGGTGGCGCGCAACACGGTGGTGCTGGCCTACCAGCAGCTGGTCGACGAAGGCTACCTGGTCGCGCGCGAGCGCAGCGGCTACTTCGTCAACCCCGGGATCCTCGGCACCCGCGTCAGCGGCGTGGCCTCGCTGCGCGGCGAGCCGGTGCCGGCGCGCGCGGGCGAGCCCGACTGGGAGCGGCGCTTCGTGTTCCGCCCCACGCAGCAGCGCAATATCGTCAAGCGCGCCAACTGGCGCGACTATCCCTACCCCTTCATCTACGGCCAGTACGACCCGGCGCTGTTCCCCACCGCGGACTGGCGCGAATGCTGCCTGAAGGCGCTGAGCGTGCTCGACATCCACGACTGGGCCCAGGACATGATCCTGCGCGACGACGAGTCGCTGGTGCAGCAGATCCGCACCCGCGTGCTGCCGCGCCGCGGTGTCTGGGCCGGCACCGACGAGATCGTGATCACCGTGGGCGCGCAGCAGGCGCTGTACCTGCTGGCCGATTTGCTGGTCAGCCCCGACACGCCGGTTGGCATCGAGGACCCCGGCTATCCGGACGCGCGCAATATCTTCGGCTCGCACACGTCGAACCTGGTGCCGTTGCCGGTCGATGAGCAGGGCCTGACACTGTCCGACGCGCAGCGCGCCTGCGACTACGTCTACGTAACCCCCGGCCACCAGTGCCCGACCACCGTCACCATGCCGCTGGCGCGGCGCCAGGCGCTGCTGCGGCAGGCCGAGGAAGCCGACTTCGTGCTGATCGAGGACGACTACGAGGCCGAGAGCCGCTTCGAGGGCGATCCCACGCCCACGCTCAAGAGCCTGGACCGCAGCAACCGCGTGATCTACGTCGGCAGCCTGTCCAAGAGCCTGGCGCCGGGGCTGCGCATCGGCTACATCGTCGGCCCGGCGGCGCTGATCGCCGAACTGCGCGGGGCGCGCCGGCTGATGCTGCGGCACCCGTCGGCGTATATCCAGCGCGCGTTCTCGCTGTTCCTGTCGCTGGGCCACTATGACGCGCACCTGCGCCGGCTCGCCGCGGCGCACCGCGAGCGCGCCGAAGCGGTGCTGGCGGCGCTGGCCACGCATATGCCGGATTTCCACGCGGTGCCGATCGCCGGCGGCGCATCGTGCTGGATCGAAGGGCCGTCGTGGCTCGACGCCGATGCGCTGGCACGGCTGGCGGAACTGCAGGGCGTGCTGATCGAGCCCGGCAGCGTCTTCTTCATGGCCGAGCCCGCGCCGCGCAATGGCTTCCGGCTGGGCTACTCGTCGATCTCGCTGGACCGCATCGAGCCCGGCATCCGCGTGCTGGCCGGTGTCGCGCGTGAACTGCAGGCCACCGCCGGCACCGCAACGGCCCCCGCCGCCGTCACTTCGCGGGCCCGCCCCGCCGCCTGAGCCGGCCCGCGGCAGTGCCCGCGCCGCTGGCCCAAGCGATAGTCACGAACTGGCGCTACAGCGCCGCGGCCGGTTTCCCTATGCTCGAGTCATGGCCGGTTCCCCACGGACCGGCCCACAACACTCACGGAGACCAAGCCATGTCCAACGACAACACCGCCGCCGGCATCGAACTGCTGCAAGCCTTCAACGACGCCTGGAACCGCCACGACATCGACGCGCTGATGGCCTGCATGGCCGACGACTGCGTGTTCCACGGCGTGGCCGGGCCCGACCTGCTGGGCCGCAGCTTCGTCGGCCGCGATGCGGTGCGCGAGGGTTTCCAGCTGGCCTGGCAGACCTTCCCCGATGCGCAATGGGTCGATGGCGACCACTTCGTCGTCGGCGACCGCGGCGTCAGCGAATCCACCTTCCGCGGCACCCGTGCCGACGGCGCCCGCATCGAGGCGCGCATGGTCGACGTATTCACCTTCCGCGGCGGCAAGATCGCGGTGAAGAACGCCTACCGCAAGGACCGCCCGCCGGTGGTGGCAGCAGCCTGAAGCGAGGAGACGCGCCATGCAAGCCGTAGCTCCCCGCAGCAGCCTCCTGGCCGGCGAGCAGTCGACCGCGCCGACCCGGCCGTACGACCCCGCCTACGATCCGCTGCACACGCCCACGCCCGGCCACGGCCGGGAATACGCCCCCACCTATTGGATCGGCACCGCGGGCGAGCCGCCTGCCGACGACGGCCCGATCACCCACGACATCGACGTCGACGTCGCCATCATCGGCTCGGGCTTCACCGGCCTGACCTGCGCCATCTTCCTGGCGCAGGAATATGGCATCAAGGCCACCGTGCTCGAGGCCAACCGCGTCAGCTGGGGCTGCAGCACGCGCAATGGCGGCCAGGCGCAATGCGCGTCGGGCCGGCTCAAGCGCTCGCAGTGGATCCAGCGCTACGGCCTGGATACCGCGCTGCGGCTGCACCAGGAGGTCTGCGACGGCATGGAGACCTTCAAGGGGCTGATCAAGGACATCGACTGCGACCCGCAGCCCGGCGGCCACCTCTATATCGCGCACCGCGCCAAGGTAATGCCGGGCCTCGAGAAGGAAGCGAAGATCCTGCGCGAGGTGTTCAACTACGACGCGCGCATCCTCGACGCCGACACCGTGCGGCGCGAATACGTCGACGATAAAGAAGCCGCGGGTGCCATGCACGAACCCGAGGGCATCGGCATCCATGCCGGCAAGCTCGCCTTCGGCTACCTGCGCCGCGCGCGCGAACTTGGCGCCAAGGTGCACCCGTCCAGCCCCGTGACCGGCTGGGAAACACGCAACGGCGTGCACTACCTGCGCACCCCCGGCGGCATCGTGCGCGCCCGCGCGGTGGGGGTGGCCACCGGCGGCTACACCTCGCAGTCGCTGCACCGCGAGCTGAAGAACCGGCTGTTCCCGATCCTGTCGAACTCCATCGTCACGCGCCCGCTCAGCGCCGACGAACTGGCCGCGTGCAACTTCCGCACCACGCAGGTCATCACCGACACCCGCATCCTGCGCCACTACTACCGGCTGATGCCCGACGGCCGCCTGCAGATCGGCAGCCGCAGCGCCATCACCGGCAACGACGCGCCCCAGGACCAGTACAAGCAGAAGCTGATTGCCGACATGCACCGCAAGTTCCCCGCGCTGCAGGGCATCCAGATCGACTATTCGTGGTGGGGCTGGGTCGACGTCAGCCACGACATGATGCCGCGCATCACCCAGCCCGACCCGGCGCAGTCGATCTACTACGCCATGGGCTACGGCGGCAACGGCGTGATGTATTCCGCCCAGGCCGGCAAGCGCCTCGCCGCGCTGATCGCCGGCAAATCGTCGGCGCTGCCGCAGCTGCCGATCTTCGGCTCGCCGCTGCCGTTCCCGAACGTGCGCGAGATGGTGGAATCGCAGATGTTCGCGCCGTTCAGGCGGTTGGGGCAGCGGGTGCTGTATCACTGGTATCACTGGAAGGACGACGTGTTCTGAAGGTGCGGCGCTGCTTGCCGAGCGCGACTGCGTTTGGCACCGCCCA
>JABFVP010000082.1 GCA_013362725.1 Cupriavidus sp. | reverse complement strand
GCTGGCGCCCCCCAGCATGCGCGCGGTCTCGACCCCGCGGCCGGCCGGGTCGAGCACGCGGATGCGCGAACGCGTCACCGAGGCCTCGGCCTCGGCCGTGGTTTCCTTGCTCACCAGCAGGTGGGTGCCGGCCTGCGCCGCCACTTGCGGCAAGTGGGTCACGCATAGCACCTGGCGCGCACGGCCGAGTTCCTGCAGGCGCCGGCCGACCACCTCCGCCACCGCGCCGCCGATGCCGGTATCGACCTCGTCGAAGATCAGCGTGGGCGTGGGCGAGGCCTCGCTGGTGATCACCGAGATCGCCAGGCTGATGCGCGCGAGTTCGCCGCCGGAGGCGACCCGGGCCAGCGGCCGCGCGCTGACGCCGGCATGGCCGGCCACCAGGAACTCGACCTGCTCGAGGCCGTAGCTCTGGCCTTCGTCGAGCGCATTGAGTGCCGCGACAAAGCTGCCGCCCGCCATCGACAGGCCCTGCATGGCGTCGGTGACCGCGCCGGACAGCGCCTGCGCGGCTTGCTGGCGGGCATGGCTGAGATGCTGCGCCAGCGTCAAGTAGGCGGCCTTGGCCGCGGCCTCGCGCGCCATCACCTTGTTCAGGTCCTGCGCGGCCTGCAGGTCGTCCAGCTGCTGGCGGCGCGCGACCAGCTCATCGGCGAGCTGCTCGGGCGGCAGGCGGTACTTGCGCGCGGTGGCATGCAGCGCCTGCATGCGCTCTTCAACCATCTGCAGCCGCTCGGGGTCGAGCTCGAGCCGGTCGACGTAGCGCGTCAGTGAATGCGCGGCTTCCTCGGCCTGCACCTGCGCCGGCTCGAGCGCGGCCAGCACGTCGCGCAGCGCGGGGTCGACATCGGCCAGCTGCTGCAGCCGGTGCACGATGCCGTTGAGCGCCGACAGCACCGAGCCGTCGGCCTCGGACAGCGCGTCGAGCGCGGCGCGGCTGCCGTCGATCAGGCCGGCGGCGTGCGAGAGCCGGTTGTACTCCGACTGGATCTCGTCCCATTCGCCGGGCTGCGGGTTGAGCTTGTCGAGCTCGCCGACCTGCCATTCGAGCCGCTCGCGCTCGAGCTGCCTCTCGCGCGACTGGTGCTCGACCGCTTCGCGCTGGCGCACGCACGCGCGCCAGGCCCGCCAGGCCTCGGCCACCGCGGCGGCCTGCTGCGTCAGGCCGGCGTGGGCGTCGAACAGCAGTCGCTGCGCATCCGGGCGCAGCAGTTGCTGGTGCGCGTGCTGGCCATGGATGTCGACCAGCTGGTCGCCGACTTCGCGCAGCTGCGCCAGGGTGGCGGCGGCGCCGTTGATAAAGGCCTTGCTGCGGCCGCCGGCATCGACCGTACGGCGCAGCAACACGGTCGGCACGCCGCCGTCTTCTTCGCTGTTGAGCTCGCGCTCGGCCAGCCACGCATCGAGCGCGGCATGGGTCGAGAAGGTGGCGCTGACGCTGGCACGCGGCGCGCCTTCGCGCACCACGCCGGCATCGGCGCGCTCGCCCAGCACCAGCGCCAGGGCATCGATCAGGATCGACTTGCCGGCGCCGGTCTCGCCGGTGAAGACGGTAAAGCCGGAGGCGAAGTCCAGGTCGAGGGTGTCGACGATGACGAAATCACGGATGGACAGGCTGCGCAGCATCGTGGCGGAGAAGGTGGTCGGTCCGATGAACGGTCGGGCTCGGGCTGAGGGGCGGCTGGATGGCGCTCAGAGGCGATTGTCTTCGGACGGGTATTCGTGCCAGTGCAGTTTCTTGCGCAGCGTGGCGTAGTAGTTGTAGCCCACCGGGTGCAGCAGGTTGATGGTCTTCTGCGAGCGCCGCACCACGATGCGGTCGCCCGGCAGCAGCGAGGTCAGCGACTGCATGTCGAAGTTGACGCTGGCGTCGCGCGCGCTCGCCACCTCGATCGTGACCTCGGCGTCGTGCGGCAGCACGATCGGCCGGTTCGACAGCGCGTGCGGGGCGATCGGCACCAGCACCACGCCCGACAGCGTGGGATGCAGGATCGGGCCGCCGGCCGACAGCGCGTAGGCGGTCGAGCCGGTGGCGGTCGACACGATCAGGCCGTCGGAACGCTGGTTGTACATGAAGTGGCCGTCGACCGAAACCGCCAGCTCGACCATGCCCGAGATGCCGGAGCGGTTCACCACCACATCGTTCAGCGCCAGCGCCGAGAAGATATCCATGTCGTCGCGCACCACGCGCGAGGCCAGCAGCAGCCGGGTCTCGGACTCGTAGCGGCCGTCGAGCATGTCGGGCAGCACGGAGTGCGCGTCTTCCAGCGCAATATCGGTCATGAAGCCGAGCCGCCCATGGTTCACGCCGATCAGCGGCACGTCATAGCCGGCCAGCTGGCGCGCGATGCCCAGCAGCGTGCCGTCGCCGCCCAGCACCACGGCCACGTCGGCCTGGGTGCCGATCTCCTCGGCGGACAGGGCGGGGTAGGCGGTCAGCCCGGTGGCCAGCGCGGTCTCGCGCTCGAACACCACATCCTGGCCGTTGCGCAGGATATAGGAGGCGATCTCTTCCAGCGGCCCTTCGATGCCGGCGGTGGAGTACCTGCCCACCAGGGCGACGGTCTTGAATGGAGTGCGCACGGCGCTGGCTTTGGCTGGGGCGGACATGCCGGGATTAGACCATACCGTCGTGACCGTTGTCAGCAGGCGCCGGCGGCCCATCCCGCGGCACCTCGGGCCGCTCCGCCAGAAGGTCCAAAACTTGCGTAAAATCGGGACATCATGGATGAACGCTCCAAAACGCTGCTCAAGACCCTGATCGAGCGCTACATTGCCGAAGGCCAGCCGGTCGGTTCCCGCACCCTGTCGAAGTACTCGGGGCTGGACCTGTCGCCGGCGACGATACGCAATGTGATGTCCGATCTCGAGGAAATGGGTTTTATCGCCAGCCCGCACACCTCGGCCGGCCGCATCCCGACGCCGCGCGGCTACCGGCTGTTCGTCGACTCGATGCTGACCGCCAAGCCGCTCGAGCGCAACGCCGACCTGGCCGAGCTGACCGGGCAGATCCAGGACCAGCTGGGCGGCCAGCAGCTGGGGCCGCAGCGCATGATCACCGCGGCCGCGCGCACGCTGTCCAACCTGTCGCACTTTGCCGGCGTGGTGATGACGCCGCGCCGCGCGCAGGCGTTCCGGCAGATCGAGTTCATGCGGCTGTCGGACAAGCGCATCCTGCTGATCATCGTCAGCCCCGAGGGCGACGTGCAGAACCGCATCATCCAGACCGAACTCCCCTACACGCCGGCGCAATTGATCGAGGCGGCCAATTTCTTCAACTCGCACTATGCCGGCATGAGCTTCGACACCGTGCGCAGCCACCTGCGGCTCGAGCTGCAGGACCTGCGCCGCGACATGTCGCAGCTGATGCAGGCCGCGGTCGAGGCCGGCAGCACCGCGGAAGATGAGGACGACGACCACGTCTACATCAGCGGCGAGCGTAAGCTGCTCGAAGTCGACGACCTGGCCTCGAGCATGGACAAGCTGCGGCGCCTGTTCGACGTGTTCGAGCACAAGACCAGCCTGCTGCAGCTGCTCGACGTGTCCAGCCATGCGCAGGGCGTGCAGATCTTCATCGGCGGCGAAAGCCAGTTGGTGCCGATCGAAGACATGGCGGTCATCACCGCGCCGTACGAGGTCGACGGGCAGATTGTCGGCACGCTGGGGGTAATCGGCCCAACGCGCATGGCCTACGAGCGCGTGATCCCGATCGTCGACATTACCGCGCGGCTGCTGTCGAGCGCGCTGAGCCAGAACTAGTGGTCCGGCGTTCCGCTCTGACGGGCGGCTCCGTTCCCGGCGCGCGGGTCCGGCGCCGCTGCGCCGCGCCCGTCACCGCGCCCGTCCCATCCCGGCATCGCGCCAATCCGGAAGCGACATGACGTTTTCTCCCGAACCGGCCTACCAGCACGGCCAGGCGCCGCGCACGGCGATCCTGCTGGTCAACCTGGGCACCCCCGATGCCCCCACGCCCAAGGCGGTGGGGCGCTACCTGAAGCAATTCCTGTCCGACCCGCGCGTGGTCGAGATCCCGCGCGCGGCGTGGCTGCCGCTGCTGTACGGCGTGATCCTGCCGCTGCGCTCGCGCGCGTCGGCGCTGAAGTACGAATCGATCTGGCTGCGCGAGGCCCATATGACGGGCTCGCCGCTGCTCGTCTACAGCGAGCGCCAGGCGCATGCGCTGCAGCGGCTGCTGCACCAGAACGGCCACGACGTGACGGTGGCGTGCGCCATGCGCTACGGCAACCCGTCGATCGCCTCGGTAATGGAAGCGCTGCGCCGCCAGGGCTGCGAGCAGGTGCTGGTGCTGCCGATGTATCCGCAATACTCGGGCACCACCACCGCCACCGCCTTCGACGAGGTGTTCCGGGTGCTGGGCCAGTGGCGCAACCAGCCGGAGCTGCGGCTGATCAAGCATTTCCATGACCATCCTGCGTATATCTCGGCGCTGCAGCAGCAGGTCGGCGCGTACTGGGCCCAGCATGGGATGCCGGATTTCGGTCGGGGCGACAAGCTGATCCTGTCGTTCCACGGCGTGCCGCGGCGCACGCTGGAACTGGGCGACCCGTATCACTGCGAGTGCCTGAAGACCGGCCGCCTGCTGGGCGACGCGCTGGGCCTTCAGCCGGGGCAGTACCAGGTGACGTTCCAGTCCCGCTTTGGCAAGGCCGAGTGGCTGCAGCCCTATACCGCGCCGACGCTGGCGGAACTGGGCAAGGTCGGTGCCGGGCGGGTGGACGTGTTCTGCCCGGGCTTTCCGGCGGACTGCATCGAAACGCTGGAAGAAATCGCCATGGAAGGCCAGACTGAGTTCAAGGTCGCGGGCGGCAAGGACTTTCATTTCATTCCATGCATGAACGATGCCGCGCCGTGGGTCGCGGCGATGGCGGAGATCGCGCTGCAGCACCTGCAGGGCTGGCCGCAGGGCGCGCCGCATGCGCATGAACTGGAAGCGCGGCGCACGCGTGCGCAGGCGCGGGGAGCGGCGGCATGAACGTGGATTTCGAGGCGGATGCGCGCCAGCGCATCGACAAATGGCTGTGGTGCGCGCGTTTCTTCAAGACGCGCTCGCTCGCGGCCGAAGCGGTGGAGCGCGGCAAGGTGACGGTCAACGGCCAGCTGTGCAAGAACTCGCGTGAGGTCAAGCCGGGCGACACGGTTGCGCTGGAAGCACACCAGCAGCGCTGGGAGCTTGAAGTGAAGGGCATCGCCCCGGCGCGCGGGCCGGCGCCGGTGGCGCAGACGCTGTACCAGGAAAGTGCCGAGAGCCAGTCGCGCCGGGCCGCCTACTCCGAGCGCCGGCGCCTGCAACCCGAACCGTCGGCACAGATCCAGGGACGCCCGACCAAGCGCGACCGCCGCCGCATCGACGACTTCAACGGCTGAAATGACAGCGCGGCAGCACCGGAACGGTGCCACCGCGCCATGGGCCGCCAGGTGGGACAGATTATTCCTGCGAGACCTCCTGGCTGACGAAGGGAACGATGTAGTGCTTGAACACCGCCTTGCCGCTGCCATACTCCGTATCGCGCGGGGTGAAGGCACCGGACAGGCAGATAAAGACGGTCATGACCGCCAATGCAGCCAGGAGGCACAGCGTCACGACTGGGAGCTTATGCATGGCCAACCTTTCGGAAGCGGCATCAAAATGAACCATCTCCTGGGCCCTCGCCATTTTTGTCATTTTTCTTACTAAGAATCTTAGTGAGGGCATTGGCGCAAAGCAATAAGGCGTCGATTGCAACGCGCGGGGCTTTGTAACCGTGTGTTTCGGCGTCGCGCCGGCGCCACTCTTGAAATGCGGCGAGCTGCCACCACCTGCATCGGGCACACGCCGATTTACCACCCGCGGCCAGTCTCATGGCGGGCCGCGACACAGCTTTGATACGGATCGACATGGAAGACCAGAAGCAGACGCCATCCAACCAGACTGCGACGCCTGCGGGCGATGAGGCGGCCAACGCCACCAACGCCGCCACCGCCAGCCCGGAGACCGGCGCGCCCGAAACCGAGGCTACCGCCGCGGACGACGTGGCGGCCCAGCTGGCCGCCCTGGAAGCCAAGGCCAGCGAGCATTACGACCTGTACATGCGCGCCGTTGCCGAAGGCGAGAATATCCGCCGCCGGGCTCAGGAAGATGTTGCCAAGGCGCACAAGTTCGCCATCGAGAACTTTGCCGACAACCTGCTGCCGGTGATGGACAGCCTGCAGGCCGCGCTGGCCGACGGCTCCGGCGATATCGCCAAGCTGCGCGAAGGCGTGGAACTGACCGCGCGCCAGCTGGCCGCTGCCTTCGAGCGCGGCAAGATCGTCGAGCTCAACCCGGTGGGCGAGAAGTTCGACCCGCACCGCCACCAGGCCATCTCGATGGTGCCGGCGGAGCAGGAGCCCAACACCGTGGTGACCGTGCTCCAGCGCGGCTACACCATTGCCGACCGCGTGCTGCGCCCGGCGCTGGTCACGGTGGCGGCGCCCAAGTAAGCCGCGCCCCTGCCGTCACGGCCCGCTGCCCGGTGCATGCCGGCCCGGGCGTTCGTCATTGGCAGCGCGGCGCATCCGGGCGAACCGCATCAGGAGCGAACCATGAGCACCGACCCTCAAGCCGGCGCGCCGGACCCATCCGCGGCCCCGCATCGCGATCACCGTGCCTTTGACGCCTTTGCCATGCGCGAGGTCGACGGCACCACTATCGACGGCGCCATCGCCGCGGCCGGCGACGCGCTGGTGTGCGTGTTCTTCTGGGGCGTGGACTGCTTCAACTGCGAAATGGCCAAGAAGGCGATGCTGGCCAATCCCGGGCCGGTGCGCGCGCTGGAACTGCACTGGCTGCATGCCAATGTCTATGCGCACCCGGAGCTGGGGCGGCGCTTCGGCCTGCACGGGATCCCGGTGTTCATGTTCTTCCAGAACGGCAAGAAGCTGGGCCGGGCCACCGGCTGGCACGGCCACGGGCAGTTTGCCGCGGCCGTGGCCAATGCGCGCCTGAAAGCCAGCGGCAAGCCGCTGGCGGGCTAGCGCCGCCCGGCTTCAGCGCATCAGCGCATCAGCGCGTCAGCGCGTAACCGATGCGGAACTGCCACGGCAGCTTGTGGTTGTAGTCGAGCAGGCTCTCGCCATAGCCGACGAAATATCCCGCCATCAGGTACCCCGCGGTGCCGGGGATCAGCCGCGCCATCGGGTAGGTCAGCTGCGCGTCGGCGCTGCCGTACCACTTGCGCGTGCCCTTGCGCAGCGTCGCCGAGAATTCCCATGAGTCCGGCCGCCCATAGGCGATGCCCAGGTCCATGAAGCCGCGGTAGTGGGCGATGTCCGGGTTGTCGGCCTTTTCCACATAGGCGTAGAGCTTGGGCGCGACACGCCAGTGCCAGTCGTTCTGATCGCCGAAATAGAAGGTCGGCTTGACGAACACCGTATTGATGCTGCGCGACTCCACGCCGTTGCGGCCGTTGGATTCATGCTCCAGGCCGGCGGCCAGCGACAGCCGGCTGATCACGCTGTTGTGCACGCCCGTATCCGACAGGTAGTAGAACAGGCTGGGTCGGTAGTTGGTATCGCGGAACGGCGCCGAGTCTTCGCTCAGGTCCCACAGCGAGAACTGGGTGTAGCTGAAGTAGAGGTTGTCGAACAGGCGCTTCGAGGCAGGATCCTCGCCCTCGAAGATGCGGTACTTGAAGCTGAACTGGAACTTGGCGTTGGCGCCGCCGTTCGCGCCCACCATGAAATACATCGGGTCGTGGAATGACAGCCGGGCGCTGTCGCGCAGGTCGGCCGGGGCGGGGGCCGTGGCCGCGGCCGTGGTGACTCCGGTCACCGGCACGGGCACGCTCTCGGTGGCTTCGGGGCTGTCCACTGCGGCCGGCGCCTGGCTGGCCACCGGCGGCGTCGATGTGGCCGCCTCGCCAGGCTGCGGCAGCCGGTTCAGCGTGACCAGCACCGGCGCGGCGTCGATGCCGGTGGCATCGAGCCGTACCTGGCCGCGCAGCACCGGCGGCAGCGTCACCGTGTAGCGGATCGCGCGATGCTCGCCACGGCGCAGGTTGACCACGGCGGGGCCGGAGACCTCGCGCCACAGCACCAGTCGTACCGGCGCCAGCAGGTCGCCGGAGGCGGTCACTTCGAGAGTGTCGGGAATACGGTAACGGCGCATGGCGGTGTCGGCCGACAC
>JABFVP010000512.1 GCA_013362725.1 Cupriavidus sp. | reverse complement strand
AAGGCCAGCGGTGTTCTCCCCTCTCCCGCTTGCGGGAGAGGGGCGGGGGAGAGGGCAGGCGCGTCCATCGCCCACACACTTCAAGCAAACCTAATCCCGGTTCACCACCCACTCCCCCTCGACCTGCGCCGCCCCCACCCGCGCCAGCGCCCCCACCGTCTGCGCGCAGATTTCCGCCATCTGCTGCCCCGGCATAAAGCGCTCGCGCATATGGGCCATCAGCGGCGCCGCCTCCATCCACGCGGCCAAGGCCGCCAGCGTCATCCGCTGCGCCTCGAGCAGCTTGAATTTCACCAGCACCTTGACCGCATGGGCAGCGTTGCGCGCCGGGTCGGCGCTGAGGTACGCCAGGCGCCCCTGCGCACGTTCGACCGCCGCGGCAACGTCGGTGAACACGCTGCCGTGGCCGGGGATCACCACGCGCACGTCGAGTTGCGCAATGCGCGCCAGCACCGCCGCCTGTTCGGCAAAGCCGCTCTCGCCCTCCAGCTCCGGAAAGATCACGCCGAAACCGTTCTGCCACAGCGCATCGCCGGAAATCAGGATGCGCTCGGCGGGCGCGAACAGCATCACCGCGTGCGGGTCGTGGCCGGGGGCTGCCACCACGAGCCAGTCGATGCCGCCCAGGCGCAGCGTGTCGCCGTCGTTCAGCACGCTGTCGAAGGTGAAGCGGTCGCACTGCTGGCCGGTGGCCTTGTAGCTGAGCGCATCGGTATCCCACGCGGCCACGGCGCGGGCCTCGGCGGCCGGGATCGCGGTGCGCGGCTGCCAGCGCGCCTGCAACGCGGCGTTGCCGCCGCAGTGGTCGGAGTGCAGATGGGTGTTGATCACGCGTGCCAGCGGCCGGCCCTGCAGCGCGGACGCCACCAGCGCCAGCGTCTGCGGGGCGTGGGTGACGTAGCCGGTATCGACCAGCGCGGTATCGTCGCCGTCGGCAAACAGAATGTTGTTGGCCGACAGCCAGCCGCGCTCGAACACGCGCATGGTGGCCGGCAAGCGCGGCACGGTGCTTTCCGTCACGACGATGTCTCCTCGCCCGCCAGCCATGCGGAGCGCCGCGGCAGTTGCGCCCAGATGCGGCGCTTGTCTTCGTCGCCGGCTGACGACCAGCCGGCAATTTCTTCGATGGTGCGCAGGCAGCCCTCGCAATAGCCGCTGGCCGGGTCCATGCGGCAGACGTTGCGGCACGGCGACGGCACCGGGGTGGCTTGCATCGCTGCATCGGCCTGCCTGGCCAGTTCCGCGGCAAGCGAGGCGGGTGACGCGGGCGAAGGCGGCATCGTAGCCATGGCGTTGCGCGCGCTCGTCACTCAGCCCGCCGCGCGCGCGGCCTTGGCCGCGACCTTCTGGTTGAAGCGGCCGGCGTCGATCAGGTGGCGCTCGTGCACGCCCTCGGAGATCTTGTCCTCGCCGTCCCACGCGCTCAGCTGGAAGCGCAGGCGGCGCCCGTCGACCTCGACCAGCTCGCCCCTGACGGTCACGGTCATGCCCGGCGGTGTCGGCGCCAGGTGCGAGAAGCTGACCAGCGTGCCGAGCGATTGCTCGCGCGGCCAGTCCAGGTGCGCGCGCAGCATCTGCAGGCAGGCACACTCCATGATGCCGACCAGGTAGCCGGTGGCCAGCACGTCGGGCATCTCGGGGCAGCCCGGGATATCGTCGTACAGGCGCGGCACCGTGGCCTTGGGCGGCACCGTGTACTGCCAGCTGAACGCCAGCCCGGCGCGCAGGTCCGGGCTCATGCGGCGGCTCCGGGAGTGGCCGCGATCGCGACATCGGCGACTTCGGCCCCGGTCATCTGCTGCAGCTGCTGCGGCGTCAGGTTGAACACCGCGTGCGGATGGCCGGCCGCGGCCCACAGGCTGTCATAGCGGAACAGGTCCTGGTCCAGCAGCATCACCGGCGCCACCGCATGGCCGATCGGGCAGACCCCGCCGATGGCATAGCCGGTCTTCTCGCGCACGAAGCGCGCGTCGGCCTTGCCCAGCGCGCCCACGCGCGCGGCCACCTTGGCCTCGTCGACGCGGTTGCTGCCGCTGGCGATCACCAGCACCGGCGCGTCGTCGGCAACGCGGCGGAAGATGATGGACTTGGCGATTTCGGCCACGCTGCAGCCCAGCCCGGCCGCGGCCTCGGCCGAGGTCTTGCCGGTCGCGGGCAGCATCACCACGGGCCGGTCGTGGCCAAGTCCGGCCAGCAGCTCGGCCACGCGCTGCGCGGACTCGGGCAGCGCTTGGTCAGGCATCGTCATGCGTTCTCCTGTCAGCAGCCGCGCCTTACACGCAGGCCGGCGCCGCATCGCTGGCGGCGGCCCATTTGGTCAGCAGGGCGCGGCCCACGCGCGAACTGTTGGCGCGGCCGATCGCCTGCGAGATGTAGTCGCCGGCGCGGACCACCGCTTCCAGGTCGATGCCGGTGTGGATGCCCATGCCGTGCAGCATGTAGAGCACGTCCTCGGTGGCGACGTTGCCGGTCGCGCCCTTGGCATAGGGACATCCGCCCAGGCCGGCGACCGAGGCATGGAAAATCGCGACGCCCACTTCCAGGCTGGCCAGGATATTGGACAGGGCCTGGCCGTAGGTGTCGTGGAAATGGCCGGAGATCCGGTCCAGCGCAAACTCCGCCGCCGCGGCGCGCATCACTTCCTGCACACGCACCGGCGTGCCCACGCCGATGGTGTCGGCGATGTCGATCTCGTCGCAGCCCAGCTCGCGCATGCGCCGCACCACGTCGACCACCGAGCTGACCGGCACCTCGCCCTGGTACGGGCAGCCGAGCGCGCACGAGATGCTGCCGCGCAGGCGCACGCCCTGCTCCTTGGCCGCCGCCGCCACCGGCGCGAAGCGCGCGATCGACTCGGCGATCGAGCAGTTGATGTTCTTCTGCGAAAACGCCTCGCTGGCCGCGCCGAAGATCACCACCTCGTCGGCGCCGGCCGCGATCGCGCCCTCGAAGCCCTTCATGTTCGGCGTCAGCGCCGAATACAGCGTGCCCGCGCGGCGCTGGATGCGCGCCATCACGTCGGCACCGTCGGCCATCTGCGGCACCCATTTGGGCGACACGAACGAGGCGGCCTCGATATTGACGAAGCCGGCGTCGGTAAGCTGGTTGATCAGCGCGACCTTCACGTCGGTCGGCACCATTGCCTTTTCGTTCTGCAGGCCGTCGCGCGGGCCCACTTCAACGATCTTCACGTAGTTCGGCATGGTCATGGCGGTCTCCTGTCGTTTGTCCGGTAGGGTATGGTTGGCTCGTATGGCGGAGGGCTGGTGTAGCGGTCAATAGCCGCGCTGCAGGTCGACCACGCCCGCGATCGGCTGGCCGGCGCGCAGCGCGCGGATCTTGCCTGCAATCTGCGCGATGCTGTCCTCGCGCAGCGTCAGCGCCGAGATGTGCGGGGTAATGGTGATGCGCGGCTCCTGCCAGAACGGGTGCTCGGCGGGCAGCGGCTCGGTGCGGAACACGTCCAGCGTCGCGCCCGCGACCTGGCCGGCCTGCACCGCCGCGAGCAGGTCGGCTTCGACCAGGTGCTGGCCGCGCGCGACGTTGATCACGTAAGCGCCCTGCGCCAGCTTGCCGAACAGTTCGCCGTTGAGGATGTTCTCGGTCTGCGGCGTCAGCGGCAGCACATTGACCAGCACGCGCAGGCCGTCCAGGAACGGCGCGCGGCCGGCATCGCCGTGGAATCCCACCACGCCCTCGACAGCGCGCGCGGTGCGGCTCCAGCCGCGCACCGGGAAGCCGAAGCCGGCCAGCGTGCGCGCGATATGCGTGCCCAACGTGCCGATGCCCATCACGCCGATGGTGAAGTCCTCGCGGCGATGCGGCTTGAGGAATTTCCACTTGCCGGCGTGCGCCTGGGCGGCGTAATCGTCCAGCCTGCGGAAATAGCGCAGCACGGCAGAGGTGACGTATTCGGCCATCTGTGCCGCCATGCCGGCGTCGTCGAGCCGCACGATCGGCACGCCGGCGGGGAGCGCCTGCGGGTCCTCGTCGCGCAGGCGCAGGATGCCGTCGACGCCGGCGCCCAGGTTGAACACCGCCTTCAGGTCGGTGCGGCCGCGCAGCATCTCGACCGGCGGGCGCCACACCACGGCGTAATCGGCAGCTTCGCCGCGGCTGTCGTCCCAGGTCACGCAGGTGGCTTCGGGCAGCGCCTCGGCGAAACCTTCGATCCAGGGTTCGTAACGGCCATCCGGAACGTACAACTGCAACTTCATGATGTCTCCAGCGACTCTGGTGGGTCAAAGGGCTATTTTGGCAGAGGAATGCGCCGCGGGGGCGCACGGCGGAGGCCGCGTGGCGCGAGCGGGGCCGCACCCGGAGATGCCTTGCATGCGCACCGGGCAACGTCATGACTGGTGCTGCGCCGGGGCCGCGGCGCGCGCTGCCGGATGCCGAGGCGCCCTGCCTATTTCCGCTCGAACGCCAGCAACTGCGCGCCTTCCGCCACCTGCTCGCCGACGCCGTACAGGATTTCGCTGACCACGCCGTCGGCCGGCGCGCTGATGGTGTGCTCCATCTTCATCGCCTCCATCACCAGCAGCGGCGTGCCGCGCGTGACCGTGCTGCCGGCCTCGACCATCACGGCGATGACCTTGCCCGGCATCGGCGCGGTCAGCTTGCCGCCCTCGCCTTCGGCCTCGCCGGCGTGGGCGAGCGGGTCGAGCCACGCCAGGCTCACATGCCGCCCGGCGTAGAAGACGTGGAAGGTATCGCCATCGGCATGCACCTGTCCGTGCGTGCGCCGCGTGCCGAGGTTGACGCGGAGATCGTCGGCCTGGCAGGTATAGCCAAAGGGCGCGGCCTGGTCGGCGTAGATCAGCGTGCTGCCGCGCGCGTTGCTGTCCAGCTTCACGTCGAGCACCTGCTCGCCATAGCCGAAGCGCAGCGTGCGCGACATGCCGCCGTTCAGCCGCCATGCGCCGGCGTGGGTCCACGGCGAGTGCGGATCGGCCGCATCGATGCGCAATTCGCGCGCCTCGCGATCCAGCAGCGCAGCCACAGCCAGCGCAATCACTTCCATGCCGACCGGCGCGGGCGGCGGGAACAGGACCGCCTCGTTGCGCTCGATCAGCCCGGTGTCGAGATCGGCGGTACGGAACGCCTCCGACTTCACCAGCCGCTGCAAGAAAGCCACGTTGGTCGACAGCCCCACCACATGGTACGCCGCCAGCGCCTGGCGCATGCGCGCCAGCGCTTCGTCGCGGTCCTTGCCCCAGACGATCAGCTTGGCGATCATCGGGTCGTAGAACGGGCTGATGGTGTCGCCCTCGCGCACGCCGGCATCGATGCGCACGCCGGCCGGGCCGTGGGCATCCTCGCCACGCATGAACTGCACCGCCGGCGGCGTGCGCAGGAAGCGCAGCGTGCCGGTGGACGGCAGGAACTGCTTGTCGGGATTCTCGGCGTAGATGCGTGCTTCCAGCGCGTGGCCGTCGATGCGCAGTTGCTCCTGCGTCAGCGGCAACGCTTCGCCCGCGGCGACGCGCAGCTGCCATTCGACCAGGTCCTGGCCGGTGATCATCTCGGTCACCGGATGCTCGACCTGCAGACGCGTGTTCATCTCCATGAAGTAGAACGAGCCGTCTTGATTGGCGATGAACTCGACCGTGCCGGCGCCGACGTATCCGACGGCTTTTGCCGCGGCCACCGCCGCCTCGCCCATGGCGCGGCGGCGCTCCTCGGTCATGCCCGGCGCCGGCGCTTCCTCCAGCACCTTCTGGTGCCGGCGCTGCACCGAGCAGTCGCGCTCGAACAGGTAGACGCAGTTGCCGTGGGTGTCGGCAAACACCTGGATTTCGATATGGCGCGGGCGCGTCAGGTACTTTTCGACCAGCACCTTGTCGTCGCCGAAGCTGGCGCTGGCCTCGCGCTTGACCGACGCCAGCGCGGCCTCGAAGCCGTCGCCGGACTCGACCACGCGCATGCCCTTGCCGCCGCCGCCCGCGCTGGCCTTGAGCAGCACCGGGTAGCCGATGCGGTCGGCCTCGCGCCGCAGCAGCGCCGGGTCCTGGTCCTCGCCGTGGTAGCCCGGCACCAGCGGCACCGACGCCTTTTCCATCAGCTGCTTGGCCGCGCTCTTGCTGCCCATCGCGTGGATCGCCGAGGCCGGCGGGCCGATGAACACCAGCCCGGCCGCGGCGCAGGCCTCGGCGAAGGCTTCGTTCTCGGACAGGAAGCCGTAGCCCGGGTGGATCGCCTGGGCGCCGGTCTCCTTCGCCATCTCGATGATGTGGTCGGCGCGCAGGTAGCTGTCGCGCGCGGCGGCGCCGCCGATATGCACGGCCTCGTCGCAGAAGGCGACGTGGCGCGCCTCGGCGTCGGCATCGGAATACACCGCGACGGTGCGGATGCCCAGCCGGCGGCAGGTGGCGGCCACGCGGCAGGCGATTTCACCGCGGTTGGCGATCAGGATCTTGTTGAACATGCGCCCTCCTTGTTATCCCCTAACCGGGATATTACGGCGGCGCGCCGTCCAGCGGGCACTTTCCTGTCACATCATCCCGCGTAGCCCTCGGCGCGGATGTCGAGGCGGGCCAGCAGGGCGCGGTCGCGCTCGGCCTGCGGGTTGCCGGTGGTCAGCAGCTTTTCGCCGTAGAAGATCGAATTGGCGCCGGCCATGACGCACAGCGCCTGCAGCGCTTCGTCCATGGCCTCGCGGCCGGCGGACAGGCGCACCATCGCTTGCGGCATGGTGATGCGCGCCACCGCGATGGTGCGGACGAACTCGAACGGGTCCAGCGCCTCGGTGCCCGCCAGCGGCGTGCCCTCGACCTGGACCAGGTTGTTGATCGGCACCGATTCCGGATACGGGTCCATATTGGCCAGCTGCGCGATCAGGCCGGCGCGCGCCTCGCGCGACTCGCCCATGCCGACGATGCCGCCGCAGCAGACGTTGATGCCGGCATCGCGCACATGGCCGATGGTGTCGAGCCGGTCCTGGTAGGTGCGCGTGGTGATGATCTTGCCGTAGAACTCGGGCGAGGTGTCGAGGTTGTGGTTGTAGTAGTCCAGCCCCGCTTCCTTGAGCTGCTGCGCCTGCTCGGCCCTGAGCATGCCCAGCGTGACGCAGGTCTCCAGCCCCATCGCCTTGACTTCGCGCACCATGTCGATCACCGGCTCCAGGTGGCGGTCCTTGGGGCTGCGCCAGGCGGCGCCCATGCAGAAGCGGGTGGCGCCATTGGCCTTGGCCGCGCGCGCGGCGTCCAGCACCTCTTCCAGCGCCATCAGCTTCTCGGCCTTGACGCCGGCATCGTGGTGCGCGCTCTGCGGGCAGTAGCCGCAGTCCTCTTCGCAGCCGCCGGTCTTGATCGACAGCAGCGTCGACAGCTGCACGGTGTTGGCGTCGAAATGTTCGCGGTGCACCTGCTGGGCGCGGAACAGCAGGTCGTTGAACGGCAGCGCGAACAGCGCGGCGACGTCATCGACGCGCCATTTGGCGTCGTCGGGCAAGGCATGCTGGCGCGCGCTCTGGCGCAGCGATTCGGCGGAGATGGTGGTAACGGTGTGGGCTTGGGTCATGATCAATGAGATGTTGTTATCAGGCAGCCAGGCCTGCGGCCTCGGCCTGGTAGCGGGTGGCGGCGGCCAGCAGCGGCGCAAGCTCGAGCCGGCCGGCGGCGGCGGCGGGCGCCAGCTGCCATGGCAGCTCGCCCAGGCACGGCGCGTCGAGCGACGCGTGCAGCGTGGCGATGTTCTCGTCGGCCAGCAGCATGTCGGGATCGACCCGGTTGGCGATCCAGCCGGCCAGCGGCAGGCCGCGCGCGCGGATGGCTTCGGCGCTCAGCACGGCATGGTTCAGGCAGCCGAGCCGGATGCCGACCACCATCACCACGGGCACGCTCAGCATCACGGCGAGGTCGGCAGTGTTCCAGCGCACCGCGCCGGCGTCGAGCGGCACGTTGAAGCCGCCCACGCCCTCCACCACCACGGCGTCGGCCTGGCGGCGCAGCGCGTCGAAGGCGGCACGGATGGGGGCGCGCGTGATGCGCACGCCTTCCTGCGCCGCGGCCAGGTGCGGCGAGCACGGCGTGCGCAGCAGGAACGGGCAGGTCTGGCCGAGCGGCACCGCGACCGAGCTGGCGGCGCGCAGCTGCGCCACGTCGTCACCATCCAGCTCCGGTCCCGCGGCGGCGGCCAGCAGGCCATCGAGCAGCGCGGCATCGA
>JABFVP010000314.1 GCA_013362725.1 Cupriavidus sp. | reverse complement strand
GCGGGCCCGTGCCTCGGCATCGGCATCGGCGGTGTCGCGCGAGACGATGCGTGCGGTCAGCGCGCGCGCGGCGGGCAGGTCGGCCGCGCCCAGGGCGCCGGCGATCGGGGCGATATGCTGGTGCAGGCTGCGCGCGCCCAGCGCCGCGTACAGCGCCAGCGCATGCAGCGCCAGCGCCGCGAGCGGATGCCAGCGGGCCGCCGCGGCCACCAGCCACCATGCCAGCGCGGCCGGGACCAGCACCAGCACGCACCAGCCGGCAAGGCCGGCCAGGCGCCGGCGCCATGGCGCGCTACGTTGCGAGGGAGGGTTGAGGCGCCGTTCCAGCGCCGCCGCGATGCGGCCGAAGCCCACCAGCGGATGCCAGCGGCGCGGCTCGCCCAGCCAGCGGTCCAGCAGTGCCCCGATCCATGCCGCTGCCACGCATGCCGGCCAGGCCAGCATCAGCATGCGGGATCGGGCCCCTTTACCGCCACCGGGATGCCTGCCACCAGCAGCCGCACGCAGTCGGCGGCGGCAGCCAGCTTCTGGTTCAGGCGGCCCAGTTCATCGACATAGAAGCGGGTGATGGCGCCCATCGGAATCACGCCGAAGCCGATCTCGTTCGAGACCAGGATCACGTGGCCGGGCAGCGTCGGCAGCGCGTTGAGCAGCGCCTCGATTTCTTCGGTGAATGCCGCCGGCGGCGTGATCACGCCATGCTCGGGATAGCTGCGGCCGTTGGGGAAGAGCAGGTTGTTGATCCACAGCGTCATGCAATCGACCAGGATGCAGCCGTCGTGGCGCGCGTTGGCATAGAGCGCATCGGCCAGGTGCACCGGCTCTTCGACCAGGCGCCAGTCGGCGGGGCGGCGGGCGCGGTGCAGCGCGATGCGGACTTCCAGTTCCTGGTCGGCGTGGGCCGGATCCTGATGCGCGGTGGCGATGTAGGTGACCGGGCCGCCGGTGATGGTGGCGTGGTCGGTGGCGAGCTGTTCGGCAAAGTGGCTCTTGCCGGAACGGGCGCCGCCCAGCACCAGCGTGAGCTGGCGGCCGCCGGTACCGCTGGCGGCAGCGCGCGGCTGGGCGGCAGGGGCGGTGGCGGGTGCGATGGCCGGGGTTTCCATCCGCGTATTGTAGCCGCCGCATCCAGGCATGGCACGGCCCGCGTGCGGGCCGGTGCGATAATCCGCCGATGCAACCAGACTCTCCGCAATCCCGCCTTCCGGGTGCCCTGCGCGGCACCCTGATGGTCCAGGGCACGACCTCCGATGCCGGCAAGAGCACCATCGTCGCCGGCCTGTGCCGGGTGCTGGCGCGCACCGGCACGCGCGTGGTGCCGTTCAAGCCGCAGAACATGGCGCTGAACAGCGCCGTCACCGCCGACGGCGGCGAGATCGGCCGGGCCCAGGCGCTGCAGGCGCAGGCGGCGCGGCTGGCGCCGCATACCGACATGAATCCGGTGCTGCTCAAGCCCAGCAGCGACACCGGCGCCCAGGTCATCATCCACGGCCGCGCGCGCCTGGACCTGGACGCGCGCGCCTACCACGCCTACAAGCCGCAGGCGATGCAGGCGGTGCTGGCCTCGCACACGCGCCTGGCGCAGGCCTATGAAGTGGTGCTGGTCGAGGGCGCCGGCAGCCCGGCCGAAGTCAACCTGCGCGAGCGCGACATCGCCAACATGGGGTTTGCAGAGCGGGTCGACTGCCCGGTGGTGCTGGTCGCGGACATCGACCGCGGCGGCGTGTTCGCGCACCTGGTGGGAACGCTCGACTGCCTGTCCGACAGCGAGCGCGCGCGCGTGACCGGCTTCATCATCAACCGCTTCCGCGGCGATATCGGGCTGCTGGAGCCGGGGCTGGACTGGCTGGTGGCACGTACCGGCAAGCCGGTATTCGGCGTGCTGCCGTACCTGCACGGCCTGCACCTGGACGCCGAGGACGCCATCATCGGCGCGCAGGCCGACGCTGGCCAGGGCGCGCAACGGCTGCGCGTGATCGTGCCGGTGCTGCCGCGCATCGCCAACCATACCGACTTCGACGCGCTGCGCGCACACCCGCAGGTGGACCTGCGGTTCGTCGGCCCGGGCCGGCCGATTCCGCCCGCCGACCTGGTGGTGCTGCCCGGCAGCAAGAACGTGCGCGGCGACCTCGACTTCCTGCGCGCCCAGGGCTGGGACGCGGCGCTGGCGCGGCACCTGCGCTACGGCGGCAAGCTGATCGGCATCTGCGGCGGCATGCAGATGCTGGGGCGGCAGGTGCACGATCCCGACGGCCGCGAAGGCCCCGCCGGCAGCAGCGCGGGACTGGGCTGGCTCGATTACGAAACCACGCTGGCGGCCGACAAGCAGCTGCGCCAGGTGCGTGGCCGGCTCGCGCCGGAGAGCGCCGACGCGCCGGTGCGCGGCTATGAGATTCACCTCGGCGTCACCACCGGCAAGGGCCTGGAGCGGCCCGCCGTGTGGCTGGACCGCGGCGACGGCACCATGCGCCCGGACGGGGCGCGCTCGGCCGACGGGCAGGTGCTGGCCACCTATGTGCACGGGCTGTTCGACGACCCCGCGGCCTGCCAGGCGCTGCTGCGCTGGGCCGGGCTGGGCCAGGCTCAGGCGGTGGACCTGGACGCGCTGCGCGAAGCGTCGATCGAGCGCCTGGCCGACACCATGGCCGCGCACCTGGACCTGGCGGCACTGCTGACACCGTTGCGGCGCTGAGGTTTTCGGCGAGGCTCACAGCAGCACGCAGCGGCCCTGCTAGAATCGCGAATCCTTCGCATTCGCATCGCGGCAGGGAGATGGCTTTATCGCCATATTCCGCGCCTTGCAGCGTCCGCTCAACGTACTTCACCCCGTCATGGTCACCGGCCGCCTGCGCGTCGTCCTCGTCAAGCTGCATCGTTATATCGGCCTCAGTCTTGGCCTGCTGTTCGTCCTGCTGGGGCTGACCGGCATGACCATCGCCTGGCGCGATGAACTCGACGCCTGGCTCAATCCCGACCTGCTCGTGGCCTCCGCGCCGATGACGGCGCCGGTGTCCCCGGCAACGGTCCAGGCCGTGACCGAGCGGCTGGCGGCGCCGCCTTACGGCAAGCCCAACCTGCTGATGCTGCCGACCCATGCCGACGACGTCTTTATCGCGTGGTATCCGGTCAAGCGGCCGGACGGCGCCGTGCCCGGGCGCTCGCGCCAGGTGATGGTCGACCCGGTCACGCTGGCGGTGAAGGGCGAGCGCGTCTGGGGCGAGGCCGGGCTGTCGCGCCGGCTGCTGCTGCCCACGGTGTTCCACCTGCACCGCTACCTGCTGTCGGGCGATACCGGCAAAACCATCACCGGCGTGGCCGGCATGCTGCTGTTGCTGACCACGCTGGTGGGTGTGGCGGCATGGTGGCCCAAGATGAAGCTGCGCTCGGTGGTGCAGGCGTTCCGCATCACGCACGGCGGCTCCTGGTCGCGCTTCAACTATTCGCTGCACCGCGCCGGCGGCATCCTGGCCGCGCCGGTGCTGGCCACCATTGCGTTCTCCGGCTGGTACCTGAACCTGCCCAAGTGGGTGACGCCGATCGTGGCGGGGGTGATGACGGTGACGCCGCCCGCCAGGCATGTCTCGGCACCGGCGCCCGCCGGGGCCCGGCCGCTGGAAGCGGGCGAGATCGTGGCCGCGGCGCAGGCGCAGTTCCCGCAGGCGCAGGTGACCCGCATCGGCTTTCCGCGCAAGGCCGGCGATGCCTTCGAGATCCGGCTGCGCCAGCCGGGCGAGGTGCGCCAGCACACCGGCGCCACGCGCCTCTGGCTCGATGCCTGGACCGGCGCACCCGTGGCCGTGCGCGACCCGCGGCAGGCGCCGGCCGGCGACACGTTGCTGAACTGGCTGTTCCCGCTGCATACCGGCGAAGCCTTTGGCCTGCCGGGGCGGATCTTCATCACGCTGTTCGGGCTGGCGCCGCTGGTGTTTGCCATGACCGGCACGCTGATCTGGTGGAAACGGCGGCGCGGCCACCAGCGCCATGTGGAGAAGAGCGCGCAGCGCACCGGCATGCGCCGGGCATGAAAAAAGGCAGGCCTGCGGGCCTGCCTTTTTCTTCGGCGGACGCGGATGCGCCGCTCAGATTTCCAGGTTGTCGATCAACCGGGTCGCGCCCAGTTTGGCCGCGGTCAGGATCACCAGCGGCTCGCCGGCGAGGAATTCCTCGCGCGTCGGTGCCTGCAGGTTGACGCGCTTGCGGATCGACACATAGTCCGGCTTCCAGCCACGCTGTTCCAGCGACGCGCGGGCATTGGCCTCCACCGCCAGCAGGTCGGCCGAGGCGCGGTCGCCGCCCAGCACGGTGTCGCGCACGTCGTGCAGGGTGCGGTAAAGCATCGGCGCCTCGTCTCGCTCGTCGGGGCTCAGGTAGCGGTTGCGCGACGACAGCGCCAGGCCGTCTTCGGCGCGCACGGTCTCGGCCGGAATGATGTCGATCGGCAGCGCGAACTGCTGCACCATCTGGCGCACGATCATCAGCTGCTGGTAGTCCTTCTTGCCGAACACCGCCACGCGCGGCTGCGCGCACGAGAACAGCTTCATCACCACGGTGCACACGCCCTTGAAGAAGCCGGGGCGGAATTCGCCTTCGAGGATGTCGCCGAGATCGTGCGGCGGCTCGACGCGGTATTCCTGCGGCACCGGGTACATGTCGCGCTCGGAGGGCGCGAACAGCACGTAGACCCCTTCGCTCTGCAGTTTTTCGATGTCGTCCTGCAGCGTGCGCGGGTACTTGTCGAAATCCTCGTTGGGGCCGAACTGCAGGCGGTTGACGAAGATGGATGCCACCACCGGGTCGCCATGCTGGCGCGCCAGGCGCATCAGCGACAGGTGGCCTTCGTGCAGGTTGCCCATGGTGGGGACAAACGCAGCGCGATTCTGGCCGCGCAGCTGGTCCCGCAGCTCTTGGATGGAGGAAATGACTTTCATCTGCCTTGGTGTGCTGGTCGTGTAGGGGTGACCCGGACGCCGGTCCGCGGCGCGCGGCGGCTGCCGTGCCGGTCTGGGCCGGCTGTCGGCGGATTGTAGATCAAGTGGGGCGGGGCTGGCCTCGGCGGTTCGGACGGGTCAGCTGGGGCTGTACGCCAATCGCACATAAATCGGCGCGAACGGCTCGGCCTGGGTGATCTCGACCAGCGATTCGCGCGACAGCTCGAGCATGGCGATGAAGTTCACCACCACCACCGGCACGCCCTTGCCGGAGCGCACCGCGTCCTCGAACAGCTCGGAAAACTCCATGAAGCGCGCATGCTGCAGCCGGCGCAGGATCTGGCTCATGTGCTCGCGCACCGACAGCTCCTCGCGCGAGATCTTGTGGTGCTGGTTGAGCTTGGCGCGCTTGAGCACGTCGGCCCAGGCCGCCTGCAGGTCGACGGTTTCCACCTCGGGAAAGCGCGGCGCCAGGCTCTGCTCGATATAGACCTGCGAGCGCAGGAAGTCGCGGCCCAGTTGCGGCACCGTATCGAGGCGTTGCGCGGCCAGCTTCATCTGCTCGTATTCCAGCAGGCGGCGCACCAGCTCGGCGCGCGGGTCCTCGGCTTCCTCGTCGCTGTCGGCCTTCTTGACCGGCAGCAGCATGCGCGACTTGATCTCGATCAGCATCGCCGCCATCAGCAGGTATTCCGCCGCCAGCTCCAGGTTGGTCTTGCGGATCTGCTCGATATAGGACAGGTACTGCCGCGTCACCTGCGACATCGGGATGTCGAGGACGTTGAAGTTCTGCTTGCGGATCAGGTACAGCAGCAGGTCCAGCGGCCCTTCGAAGGCCTCGAGAAAGATCTCGAGCGCGTCCGGCGGGATGTAGAGATCCTGCGGCAGCTTGAACAGCGGCTCGCCGTACAGGCGCGCGAAAGCCATCCCGTCGACCATGTCGGCGGGACCGGCCGGACCGGCGGCGGCCGCGGGCGCCACGGCGGGCAGCTCCACGGGCAGCGGCAGCTTGTCCTGGTCGGCTGCGCTCATGGTGCGCTCGGGCTCGGGCTCGGGGGCGGCGGGGATCAGTTGTCCTGCGAGTAGACGTAGGGCTTCTGCGCCACGCGCGAAGCCTGGGCGCGGGCGCGCTCTTCGAGGTCGATCGGTGCCTTGTCCCACAGCAGGGCGCGGCCGTCGCGCTGCTCGGCCTCCAGCGTCGGGCGCTCTTGCTTGAGCTGCTTCAGGAACTGGGTGATATCGGATTCGTAGAGGGCCATGTTCAACCGGGATGCACCCGTGCGGGCGCCAGATAGGTACAGTGGGCCATGATTTTACAGTATCGGCCCCCCGGGATGCACGCAGACCGTAGCCGGGGGCCGCGAGAGCACCGCAACGCGTGGGAAAGTTCCGGGCGCCCGGCCGGGTGTGGTCAAATACCGACTTTGTATGTGTGGACAATGGGCGATGCCGCAAGACACCGCTAACACCGCTGACACGGCCGGCCGTGCCGCCAGGCGCCTCACCGCGCGCGCACCGGGCGTGCTCGCGGCGCTGGTGCTGGCGCTTGCCGCAGGGGCGGCCGAGGCCGCCTACAAGGTCGAGGTCGAAGCGCCCAAGCCGATCCGCGAGATGCTCGAGGAGCACCTCGACCTGGCCCGCTACAAGGACCGCACCGACCTGTCGCAAGACCAGTTCTACTACATGGTCGAGACAGTCGGCGAGCAGGTGCGGGCGTTCACGTCCACCGAAGGTTGTTTCGATCCGACCACCACCACCCGCGTCGAGGGCGAAGGGGACAAGCGCGTGGTCCATGTGGTGGTAGACCCCGGCGCGCGCACGCTGATCCGCAACGTCGACCTGCAGGTGACCGGCCCGGCCGCGACCCAGTCGCCCGAACAGGTGGCGGAGATGAAGGCCAAATGGGGCCTCCCCGCGGGTGAACCGTTCCGCCAGAACGACTGGGACAAGGCCAAGGAAGACGCGCTGGTGACGCTGCAGAGCCACACCTACTACGGCGCGCGGCTGGCCGCGTCGCAGGCGCGAATCGAGCCGGACGAGCTTCGCGCCGACCTGTCGGCGCACTATGCCAGCGGCCCGGCCTACCGCCTGGGCCCGCTCAAGGTCACGGGCACGCGCCGCTATCCGGAACAGATCATCTACAACGTCAATCCGCTCAACGAGGGCGAGCCGTACCGGGTCGAGCGGCTGCTGGAACTGCAGCGCGCGATCCAGAACCAGCCGTATTTCTCCAACGTGCAGGTCGACCTGGAGCCGCCGCCCGATGCCGCGCAGGCGCCGGATGGCGTGGTCACCGCGCCGGTGACGGTGCGCGTGCGCGAATATCCGGTGCACCGGCTCAATAGCGGTGTCGGCTTTACCACCGATACCGGGGCGCAGGTCGAAGGCCGCTATTCCTACTACAACCTGTTCAACCGCGCCTGGACCTTCGATTCGCAGGCGCGCATCGAGCAGAAGCGTTCCTACCTGTTCGCCGAGGCGGCGATGCCGCCGTCGCGCGGTGCCTACCGCAACAGTGTCTACAGCAGCTACGAGCGCACCATCGACATCGAGAACACCGACACCACCAGTCTGCGCGCGGGCCTGAAGCGCGCGCGCTCGCGCGAGAAGTACGACGTGGCGATGTCGCTCGACTTCTACTACGACAAGCTGCTGCCGATTGGCCAGGACAGCCAGATCAGCAAGGCGCTGGTGCCGGCCTTTGCCTGGACCCGGCGCGATGTCGACAACCCGGTGTTCCCGCGCCGCGGCAACGTGATCAACACCCAGATCGGGGTGGCCGCCAAGAACCTGCTCAGCGATGCCACCTTCCTGCGGCTGTATGGCCGCATCCGTCAATATGTGCCGGTCGGCAAGCGCGACCTGGTGGTGGCGCGGCTGGAGCTGGGCGCCGACCTGAGCGGCGACAGCGCCAGCCAGATCCCGGCGACGCTGCGCTTCCGCGCCGGCGGCACCGACTCTATCCGCGGCTACAGCTACCAGTCGATCGGCACGCGCAGCGGCGCCAGCATCCTGCCCGCCAAGTACCTCAGCACCGGCAGCCTGGAATACCAGTACTGGTTCAAGCCGGACTGGGGCGCGGCCGTGTTCTGGGATGCCGGCACCGCCGCCAACGACCTGCGCGGCGTGAAGATCTACCACGGCGTGGGCGTCGGCGTGCGCTGGCGCACGCCGGTGGGCCCGCTGCAGCTGGACGTGGGCTATGGCATCCAGGAGCGGCAGTTCCGGCCGCATATCTCGCTGGGGGTGGCGTTCTGATGAAC
>JABFVP010000315.1 GCA_013362725.1 Cupriavidus sp. | reverse complement strand
CGACGGCCAGCAGCGCGACCGACACGCATGTGGCCGCCACGGTCATGGTCCAGCGCGGCCTCGGCCGGGCGCCATCGCGCCGGCCGTCGCGGGCGCGGGTGCGCCCCCGGTCGCCGTGCAAACCCGGCGGCAAGGCCGCCAGGGGCACCGGTTCATTGAGTACGGGGTCGAGCGCGCGGTGCAGCGCCTCGGCCTGCCGGCGCCAGGCGGCAACCTGTGCCGCCGCATCCGGGTGCTGCGCCAGGTAGGCCTCTACGGCGGCGCGGCGCGCGCCGGCGAGCTGGCCGTCGGCATAGGCGTGGAGATCGGCTTCGTGGATGCCCGCCATCATTTCACCCGTTGCAGCGCATTGGCGGCCGTGGGGGTTCGGGTCGGCGCCGCGCCGTCGAGCAGCCGCCGCATCTGTTCGCGTGCCCGCGCCAGTCGCGACATCACCGTGCCTGGCGGGATGTCGAGCACGCGCGCGGCCTCGGCGTAGGTCAATTGTTCCAGGCTGACCAGCAGCAGCACCGCGCGCTGCGGTTCGGGCAGCTGCGCCAGCGCCTGCGACAGGTCGCGGCGCAATCCCGGGTCTTCGGCAGGGCCGCTGACCTCGGGCAGGGTATCGGTGGCCACCACCAGGTCCTTGCGGCGCAACGCGTTCAGGCGCAGCCGGTGCATCAGCGTCAGCAGCCACGGCAGCATGCCATCGGCGCCGTCGCCCCACCAGGCGCCGGGGCGCAAGCGGAAGCGCCAGCGGTAGCGCAGCGCGCGCTCGAGCGTGTCCTGCACCAGGTCGTCGGCCAGCGCCGCGTCGCCGGTAAGGCCGCGCGCATGGCGCCGCAGCCGCGGCGCCAGCGCAACGAGCTGGCCGTCAAACCCTTCCATGCCTGGGTGGCTGTCGTGGTTGTGGTGGCTCTGGTGGTGGCTGCCGTCAGGGCTTGGCCACGTGCCAGACGTTGTTGACGTTGTCGCCGGTGCGGTCGCCCGGCTTGGCGTCCTTGGCGAAGCGGTACAGCGGCAGGCCGCGGTAGGCCCACTGCTTGCTGCCGTCATCGCGCGTGATGATGGTGTACTGGCCCGACCCGCTGGTGCCCGGGGCCGCCATCAGCGGCGGCCAGTTTGTGGCGCAGGGGCCGTTGCAGGCGCTCTTGCCGCTGCCGGCGGTGTCGCGGTCAAAGGTGTACAGCGTCAGGCCCTGCGGATCGGTCAGCACGCCGTTGGTCACCTTCACCGTGGGCGGCAGATTGCCGGCGCTGCCCCCGCCCATGCCCATGCCGGCACAACCGGCGAGCAGGACGGCCGCGCAGCCGAGCGCGAGCGCGCCGGGACGAACCAGGGATGCAGCAGCGTTACGACGCAGACTTGCCATGATCTTGTTCTCCATGCAATTCGGTGCCGCCAGCCGGCACCGTCCCTCCAGTAAACACTGGATGCGATCTCTTTATTCCCGCAGCGCCCAAAAAAATTGAAAAAAGTCGAAAAAAAACCTGCCCGAAGGCAGGTCTTTTGCGTCGCAACATGCGCCCATCAGAGTTCGCCGTAGCTATGCAGCCCCGACAGGAACATGTTCACGCCCAGGAAGGCAAAGGTCGTCACCAGCAGGCCCACCAGCGCCCACCAGGCCGCCACCGTGCCGCGCAGTCCCTTCATCAGCCGCATATGCAGCCAGGCCGCGTAATTCAGCCAGACAATCAGTGCCCAGGTTTCCTTGGGGTCCCAGCTCCAGTAGCCGCCCCACGCCTCGGCCGCCCACAGCGCGCCCAGGATGGTGGCAATGGTGAAGAAAGCGAAGCCGACCGCGATGGCTTTGTACATCACGTCGTCGAGCAGTTCCAGCGACGGCAGGCGCTCGGCCAGGATGCCGCGCTGCTTGAGCAGGTACGCCATCGCGACCATCGCCGCCAGCGCAAAGGTGCCGTAGCCGATAAAGTTGGCCGGCACGTGAATCTTCATCCACCAGCTTTGCAGCGCGGGCACCAGCGGCTGGATCTCCTGCGCGTTGCGGCTGACCGTGTACCACAGCAGGAAGCCCACCGCGGCCGACACCACCAGCATTACGAACGGGCCCAGTGCGCGCGTGGCGTAACGGCCTTCGTAGTACAGGTAGAACAGCGAAGTGATCAGCGTGAACAGCACGAAGACTTCGTACAGGTTCGAGATCGGAATGTGGCCGATGTCGGTGCCGAGCAGGTAGGACTCATACCAGCGCACCAGCATGCCGGTGAAGCCCAGCACCACGGCACCCCAGCACAGTTTGCTGCCGAGGCTGTAGCCGGTGCCCGAGCGCGTCGCCAGGCCGACCCAGTAGAACAGCGTCGACAGGAACACCAGTGCGCTCATCCACAGGATGGCCGACTGGCTCGACAGGAAGTACTTGAGGAAGAAGGCCTGGTCGGCGCGCGCGAGCTGGCCCTGGTAGAGTTGGATTGCGAACAGCGACAGCACGGCGAGCGCCACCATCAGCGGCCGCACCGGCTTCCAGTGCCAGCCGAGCAGCGCGAAGGTGGGCACGGCGCCGATCAGCACGGCCTTGTCATAGCCGTCCATCCATTGCCCGTATTGCGCCAGCGCCACGCCGGCGCCTGCGGCCAGCGCCAGCGCGAACAGCCAGTCCAGCCAGCTCAGCCGGCGCAGGAAGGAAGGTTCGAGGTAGGCCTCGTCGGCGCCGGTGTCGGCGCGGGGGGTGCCGTGCATGGCGCGATCGGCCTGATTCACGTTAGAGGACATAGCGTACCTGCTCATTCAGTGGGGTGTGCCGGCGGCTCCTGGGTGGCGCTGCGCCCCCCTGCGGCGCGACCGATATCGTCGCGCAGCGCCGTGAATTCCTTTTCGAAATCCATGGTGCGGCGCTGGGTCGACATCGCCATCAGCACATGGCTGCCGGCATCGCCGTCGCCGGTGTTGCCCGCGGCGGGCTGGCCGGCAGACTGGTCGGTGGACTTGTCCTTCACCCAGATCCAGACGCGGCGCTCGCGGATATAGAACATCGCGAACACGCCCAGCACCAGCAGCAGACAACCAAGATACACGATGTTCTTGCCCGGCGCACGGGTCAGCTGGAACACGCTGGCCTTGATTTCCTGGAAGTCGTCGAGCTGCAGGAACACCGGTGCGCCGTAGAAGAAACTATCCGACAGCGCATTGATCGCCTGCTGCAGGAAGGCGCCGCTCTGGGCACTGTTGGCCACCACCGGCAGCCGGTCCTGCGCGCGCGCGAGCTGCCACAGTTCCCACATGGAACCGTTCAGGATCTTCAGCAGGACGTCGGCGGCTTTCTGCTGCTCGGCCGGCGGCACGGACTTTTCCAGGAAGGCGGCGATGGCGGTAAAGCCGCCCGGGGGGGAATCCGGCGTGGGGCGTGTCGCGCCCGCGAACAGGTCGAGCGCGCGCAGCGCGCTTTCGGCCAGCTGCCGGCGCAGCTCGGCCTTGTCGTCGCCCGGCATCGACGCCAGCGCAAAGCGGCGTGCGGCCTCGCCGCGCAGCGCGCGGTCCTGCAGCGCGGCGCGCAGGCGCATCCAGTCGGCCACGCTGCCCTGGTCATCGGCGGGAATGCGCAGGTAGCGGAACGGCTCGCTCGGCGACTCGCGCATGCCGGCGAGGAACACCGACTGGCCGTCCATCTGCACCGGCACCATGTAATTGTTGTACTCGCGCGCCTGCCCGGTGCGGTCGCGCAGCTTGTACTGCACCGACGGGCCGACATTGCGCAGGGTCTTGGCGCGGTCGGTGCTGGCGGCGGCGCCGAGATGCTTGTCCAGCGTTTCGTTGTAGGACTTGCGCGCGACGCCGCGCGCATCGGGCTTGCCCGAGGCGTCGGTGACGTTCTCGATATTCATTAGCCGGAAGTCGCTGAACTCCACCGTCAGTCCGTCGCTGTCCGCGCTGGTGCCGGTGCCGGCCAGCGGCTTGTTGCCGCCCACCGCGCCGTCGATAGTGAAGGTGGCATGGCCGCTGCCCTGCATCGGGTAGCCGACGAACTTCAGGCGCGAGCCGCCGTCCTCGAAGCTGGACTGGTAGATGGCGATGCCGTCGACGATCAGCGGCTCATTGACCTTGATGGTGGCCTCGGTGCGCTTGCCGGTGGCGCGGTCGGTCACGACCACGTCCGAGGCAAACAGCTTGGGCATGCCGGTCTGGTAGAAGTCGACCTTGAACTTCTTCAGTGTGAGCGCGAACGGCAGGTCCTGCACCAGCGCCCCGTCGGCAATATTGAGAATCGCCGTAGAGACGGTCGAGCCCTCGGGCACGTAGGCGTTGCCGCGGAAGCCGGGGTTGTTCACCGACAGCCGATGCTGCGGCGGGATCTCGCTGATCACCGCATTGCCGCGGATGGGGGTCTTGTCGCCCAGCCACATCTGCGCGCGGATCAGCAGGTCGCCATCGAGCAGGCCGCCGATGCAGATCACCACGATGGCGGTGTGCGCCAGGATATAGCCGACCTTGTTGGCGGCGCCGGCCTTGGCCGCCAGCAGCGTGGCGCCGTCATGCTCGACCGCCTTGACGCGGTAGCCGCGGTTGCGCAGCAACGCCGTCAGCCGGCCGACGGCCTCGGTGCGCGCACGTGCGCCGTCGAACTCACCGCGATGATGGAAGGCGCGCAGGCTGCGCTCGCGCACATGGTCCTTCCACGAGCGCATGTCCGCGATCATCTTGGGCGCGTTGCGCACCAGGCACAGGCTGGTGGATACCACCAGGAAGGCCAGGATCAGCAGGAACCACCACGAACCGTAGACCTTCTGCAGCGACAGCGTGTGGAACACCTCGGCCCAGAACGGGCCGAACTGGTTGACGTAGTTTGGATACGGCTCGTTCTGCTTGAGCACGGTGCCGATCACGCTGGCGATGGAGATCACCGTCAGCAGCGCGATGGCAAAGCGCATCGAGGACAACAATTCGACCGCGTCGCGCAACACGCGGTGAGAGGTCTTCAGGTGCAGCCCTGAAGTGGAAGCGGTCGACATGTGCAGTGAAACCTAAAACAGCGTACGGCCTGGAAATGAATAAAGGGTGGACATGCTTTGGCAAGCAGGCCACCCTTTTCGATTGTGACAAGCGCGTTCGGTTGCATGGCTGGCCGCGCCATCCGGCGGCGGCCGCTCAACCGATGCGCCGGCGCGCGCAGGCGCCAGCGTCGCGGAATCCCGGATCGTCAGCGAACCCCGGCGACGTAGTCCGCCACCGCCTTGATCTCGGCATCCGACATCTTGGCGGCGATGGTCGTCATGACCGGGTTGTTCTTGCGGGTGCCCTGGCGGAATGCCACCAGTTGTGCCTCGGTATAGTCTGCCCACTGGCCTCCGATGCGCGGATACTGCGCCGGAATGCCGGCACCGGCGGGGCCATGGCACGCGGCGCAGGCCGGCTCGCCCTTGGCGGCGATGCCGGCGCGGTAGATCTTCTGACCGGCTTCGATGCTGTCCTTGTTCTTCGCAGTGGCCGGCTTGAGCGACTGCTTGGCAAGGTAGGCGCCGACGTTGCGCATTTCCTCGTCGGTCAGCACCGACGCCATCGGCACCATGATCGCGTTGTTGCGGGCCTTGGCCTTGAAGTCGGCCAGCTGCTTGTGGACGTACTCGGGATGCTGCGCGGCCAGCTTGGGATTGGCGGCGGCGGCGCTGTTGCCGGCGGCACCGTGGCAGCTCAGGCAGGCGGGCACATTGCGATCGGGGGCACCTTGCGTGTACAGCGTTTCACCCTTGGCCGGGTCCGCCTTCGCGGCGGCCTGCCCTGCGGCAGATGCCAGACCGGAAAGGGCGGCGGCAGGAACGGCCAGAGCCAGGACACCCAGAATCTTCGCAATGCGGTTCATTCGCACACCTTCTCTGAATTGTTTTGGATACCGTGATGCGTGCCGCTCCGGCGCTTTGCCGGCGGTGAGGACGCGCCGGTGCAAAAGGCTGGGTATCGTGGCGACCCGCGAGCGGCTGACCGATCCGCGCAACGCTGGCCGTGGCGGCAGACCCCGCCAGCCCGCGCCCGCCGCTGCCGCACCGTCCGGTGCGACCCGCAATGCGGGGCAAGGCCTTGCCCACGATGGAACGACACACTAGGCTTCCCGCCGGATGACGGCAGCCGAGGCACGCGGCATGGATGCCACGCGTCACCCGTTCAGGAGACCGTAAACCGGCGTATTGTACAATAAGTTATGTGCCGGATTGATGCCTTGCGCCTTGTCGTGCCCGCTTCGGGCTGCGCCAGATCAAGCCCCGGCAGGCGGCCCAGGCCGCAGCCCTCCCACCCTGGCGAGACCCCCGCCCCGGCACGCGCAGCGCGCGGCCTGCGCGGCCCGCCCCACCGCTCTAGCGCATGTCCCTTCTTCACCAGGCCCGCTTCTTCATCACCGTGAACCACTTGCGCGACCTGCCCGCCACGGCCGTGCCCGAAGTCGCGTTCGCCGGCCGCTCCAATGCGGGCAAGTCCACCGCCATCAACATCCTGTGCAACCAGAAGCGGCTGGCATTCTCGTCGCGCACGCCCGGACGCACCCAGCACATCAACTATTTCTCGGTGGCGCCGGTCAAGGCACCCGACCCGCTCGCGTTCCTGGTCGACCTGCCCGGCTACGGCTATGCCGAGGTCTCGGGCTCGGCCAAGTACCACTGGCAGGGACTGCTGAGCGATTACGTGCAGACCCGCCAGCAGCTCGCCGGCCTGATCCTGATGATGGATGCGCGCCGGCCGTTCACCGAACTCGATTGCCAGATGGTCGAGTGGTTCCTGCCCACCGGACGACCGATCCACGTGCTGCTGACCAAGGCGGACAAGCTCACCCAAAGCGACAACGCCAAGGCCCTGCGCGAAACCCGCAAGATGCTGCAAGGCTATGCCGAGCAAATGGAAACACCGGTGCCGATGACGGCGCAGCTGTTCTCCAGCCTGAAGCGCCGCGGCATCGAAGAGGCGCAGGGCGTGATCGCCGGCTGGCTGAACCTGCCGGAAGCACAGAAGGCGGAGCGCGAGCCCGCGGCAAACACCATGCCCCCTGGCTCCGATCCTGCCGTGTGATCCTGGCAGCGAGCGCAAAAAAAAGCCCCGTCGCAAGCAACGGGGACAAACTTTCCCGCCGGTGGGGCGGGTACCCGCTCAGGGAGGAGTAGCGGGGAACACCGCGCCACGCAGCGCGCAACGCAAAGTGTCCGCGAGTATGATGGCGGGCACGCACAAAAGTTTAGTTTTTCTTCGGCCAGCCGCACGACGCTGCGCGCGCCGCGCTTGCCGGTCTGCATTCCGTCCTCTTCCGCCAAGAAGCCGCCATGTCCACCTTCCCCGAATTCCGCCCGCGCCGCATGCGCCGCGATGATTTCTCCCGCCGCATGATGCGCGAGCATCGCCTGTCCCCGGACAACCTGATCTACCCGGTCTTTATCCTCGACGGCCACAACCAGCGCCAGGCCGTGGCGTCGATGCCGGGCGTTGAGCGCGTCTCGGTCGACCTGCTGATGCCGGTGGCCGAAGACTGCGTCAAGCTCGGCATCCCGGTGCTGGCGCTGTTCCCGGTGATCGACCCGTCGCTGAAGACGCCCGACGGCATCGAGGCCACCAACCCCGACGGGCTGGTGCCGCGCGCCGTGCGCGCGTTGAAGGACCGCTTTCCCGAACTGGGCGTGCTGTGCGACGTGGCGCTCGACCCGTACACCAGCCATGGCCAGGACGGCGTGCTCGACGACAACGGCTACGTGATCAACGATGCGACGGTGGAGATCCTGGTGCGCCAGGCGCTGGCGCAGGCCGAGGCCGGGGTCGATATCGTCGCGCCGTCCGACATGATGGCCGGCCGCATCGGCGCGGTGCGCACCGCGCTGGAAGACAACGGCCATATCCATACCCGCATCATGGCGTACTCGGCCAAGTACGCGTCGGCGTTCTACGGCCCGTTCCGCGACGCGGTGGGCTCGGCCGCCAACCTGGGCAAGGGCAACAAGATGACCTACCAGATGGATCCGGCCAACACCGACGAGGCCCTGCGCGAAGTGGCGCAGGACATCCTGGAAGGCGCCGACATGGTGATGGTCAAGCCCGGCATGCCGTACCTGGACATCGTGCGGCGCGTGAAGGACGAATTCCGCTTCCCCACCTACGTCTATCAGGTCAGCGGCGAGTACGCGATGCTCAAGGCCGCCGCGCAAAACGGCTGGCTGGACCACGACAAGGTGATGATGGAATCGCTGCTGGCGTTCCGCCGCGCCGGCGCCGACGGCATCCTGACCTATTTCGCGCGCGACGCCGCGCGGCTGCTGCAGGCCTGACGGCGGCGGACCGCGCATGGAGCTGCTAGGTTTCTCGGCGAGCCAGGTACATCCACTCGCCTCGCTCACCGAGGCGGCCAGCTTTCTGTCGGCCAATACCGCGTCGTTGTTCGTGTGGGCGGACTTCTCCACCGAAGAACTCACCGCGGCGCCAGACGCCTGGCGCGAGCAGGTGCGCCAGCTTGCCGGCGCGCCCATCCTCGACCTGCATCTGGCCGACGCCACCAACGCCGCGCATCCGTCGTACTTCGATACGACCCATGCGTACGACATGGTGATCTTCCGCAAGCTCACCTTCGAAACCAGCCGCGCCATTGCCGAGGCCGAGCCGCAGGACGCCGCTGGCGCCGCCGGCAGCCAGAAAGCGGTCGCAAGCGAGACGGCGGCTCGCACGAAGCGTTATCCGGCCGGCTTCCTGCCAGCATTGGCCAAGATCGACACCCAGCCGGTCACGTTCTTCATGTTCGACACCGTGCTGGTGACGGTGCGCTCCGGGCCGTCGCGCACCATCGATCAGGTGCGCCAGCGTTTGCTCGAGTTGTGCCAGGCCCCGCGTCCACAAGCCGCTCCCGCGCGCGGCAACGGCCAGTCGCTGCTGCACGGCATCCGTCCGCCGAGCCGGCCCGAAGACCTGATGCTGCGGCTGCTCAACGCCATGGTCGACCGCTACCTGGAACTGCGCGCGCCGCTGACGCGCCAGCTCGACCGCTGGCAGCGCGCGCTGCTGAACTCGCGCCGCAGCTTCTCCAGCTGGGAAGGTCTGCTCGATGCGCGCATCCAGTTGCGCAAGCTGGAGCACCTGAGCGAGGAGCAGCGCGACGCGCTGCAGGAATTCCGCGACAGCCTGCTCGACAACCGCTACAGCAGCGACCTGCCCGGCGGCGCGGCCAATGCGCCGGGGCGCGACGAGGTCCTGCTGGTGCGCATCAACGACGTGATGGAGCATATCCAGCGGGTGCTGGCGCATGCGCGCCGGCTGGAGGATTCGATCGAATCGGCGGTGCAGATCCACTTCTCGGCGGTGGCGCACCGGACCAACCGCACCATGCGCGCGCTGACGCTGATCACGGCGCTGTTCATGCCGCTGACGCTGATCACCGGTGTCTTCGGCATGAACTTCGAGCGCATGCCATGGCTGCGCGAGCCGAACGGATTCTGGTGGTCGATCGGCCTGATGGGGGCGGTGGTGGTGGTGTTGGGCGCGCTATGGGGATTGGCGCGACAACTGGAACGCTAGCGCAGGCGCGCGCACGCCTCAGCCCCCTCAGGTGCGCGTGCGTTCGCCGAAAGCGCGCTCCAGGCTTTCCAGAAAGCGGTTGGCCGACTGGTAGCCGATCACGCGCACGGGCCGCTCGCGTCCGTCCGCCCCGAACAGGATGATGCCGGGCGGCCCGAACAGCCCGAAGCGCTTGAGCAGGGCCTTGTCGTCGGCGTTGTTGGCGGTGACGACTGCCTGAAGCAGCACGATTTCCGACAGCCGCGCGCGCACGCGCGGATCGACGAAGGTCATGCGTTCCATTTCCTTGCAGCTGACGCACCAGTCGGCATAGAAATCCAGCAGCACCGGCTTGCCCGCTGCGGCGGCCTGCGCCACGCGGGCGTCGAGCTCGGCCACGCTGCGCACGCGCTCGAAGCGCACTGCTTGCGCAGCGCCGACGCTTTCGCCGCCAGGGCGCGCCACGCTCAGGTGCGACAGCGGCTGCAGCGGATCGCGACCGCCCGACGCGACGCCGATCAGCACGATGGCGGCGGCGATGGCAAACAGCACGCCCACGCCCTTGCCCACCCGCACCAGGTTGCGCGGATCCGGCCCCAGCCCGTCGAAGGCGCCGAGGAACACCGCCGCCACCAGCAGCAGCGCCGCCAGCAGCAGCATCGTGCTCCATGCCGGCAGCACCGGCGCCAACATCCACAGCGCCACGCCCAGCAGCAGGAAGCCGAAGAAGCGCTTGGTCACCTCCATCCAGCGGCCGGCGCGCGGCAGCAGGTTGCCCGCGCCCACGCCGACCAGCACCAGCGGCACGCCCATGCCCAACGCCATCGCGAACAGCGCGGCGCCGCCGATCACGGCATCGCGGCTCTGCGCGATATAGGCCAGCGCGCCCGCCAGCGGCGCCGTCACGCACGGCCCGACGATCAGCGCGGAGATCGCTCCCATCGCCGCGGCCCCGGCCACCTGCCCACCCTGGCGGCGGTTCGACGATTCCGTCAGTCGGGTCTGCCAGCGCTGCGGCAGCTGCAGCTCGTACAGGCCGAACATCGACAGCGCCAGTGCCACCATCAGCGCGGCGAACGCGCCCAGCACCCACGGTGTCTGCAACGCGGCCGACAGCCCCTCGCCCAACATGCCCGCGGCCACGCCGACCGCGGTGTAGACCACCGCCATGCCCAGCACATAGGCCAGCGACACCAGCAGCGCGCGGCCGCGCGTGACGTGCTCGCCGACCACGATCGACGACAGGATCGGCACCATCGGCAGCACGCATGGGGTAAAGGTCAACAGCAGCCCCAGGCCGAAGAACAGTGCCCCGATCAGGCCCAGGTTGCGGCTGGCCAGCGCACCGGCGATGCGGTCGCTGTCATCCGCTCGCAGGGTCGCCACCGCACCCGGTACCGCCGGTGCGGCGGGCACCGGAGCCGGCGCAGCGGCCGGCGCGTCGCTGCGTCCGCGCTTGCCGAACAGGTCGGCCAGCGCGCTGCCCCCTACCTTGTAGACGCTTTCCATCGGCGGATAGCACAGGCCCTTGTCGGCGCAGCCCTGCGAGGTCACCGTCAGCGTCCATTTGCCATCGGCGGGCGCGGCCTCGACCGGCACGCGGATGACCACGCTGTCGCGGTAGGTTTCCATCTCCTTGCCGAAGGTTTCGTCGAACTTGACCTTGCCGTGCGGGTAGGCCGGCGCACCAAGCTTCACCCCGGCCGGATGCGCGGCGAAGGTGAAGCGCTCGCGGTACATGTAGTAGCCGGGCGCGACGTCAAAGCGCACTTCGATGGTCTTGTCGTCAGCCTGGCTGGCGGCGAAGCGAAAGGCTTGCTCCGGCGGCAGGAAGTCGTCCTCGGTGGCGGCGTGAAGGCCGCCCGCCAGGCACAGCCAGGCCAGCGCCGCCAGCAGCGCTGCGGCAATATGCCGCGCCCACATCTGCCCGGGCGTGCCCGCCCGCCGTGCCAAACCGATGTTCATGAAGCCGATTCCTCTTTGTCTTGATCCTGAGGTGCCGCCGTGCCCGCCTGCGCCGGCACGTCGGCGGTCTCGCTGCGAACCCATTCCAGATACGGCGCGTAGCCCGCCGACACGGGCCATGCAAGCAGCTCCGGCACGTCATAGGGGTGATGTTGCCGGATCACGGCCTCGAGCGCAGCGTAGCGCGCGCGCGTGGTCTTGATCAGCAGCGGCCATTCCTGTGCCTGCTCGAGCTTGCCCTGCCACCAGTACTCGGATTCGACCGGCGCCAGACGGTTCACGCAGGCAGCGGCGCGCGCCTGCAGCACGGCCCGCGACAAGCGCGCCGCGGTGTCGGCATCGGGTGCATTGGTGACGACGACCAGCACCTCGTCCGGACCAGCATTGTCGGTATGGCTTTGCATCGACACTCTCCCTGCGGCCGGCCACCGCCGACCCGCACAAAACAAAAGAGCCAGGCGGATGCCTGGCTCGATTGTAAGCGGTGTGCCCGCAACCGTCGCGCGACGGCAGCGGGCAGGAAACGCACTTATTCCGCGGCTTCTTCGGCCGGGGCTTCGGTGATTTCCGGACGATCCACCAGCTCGACCAGCGCCATCGGCGCGTTGTCGCCCTGACGGAAGCCGAACTTCAGGATGCGGGTGTAGCCGCCCGGACGGGTGGCGTAGCGGGGGCCCAGTTCGGTGAACAGCTTGGTGACCATGTCGCGGTCGCGCAGGCGGGCGAACGCCAGGCGGCGGTTGGCAACGGTGTCCTTCTTGGCCAGCGTGATCAGCGGCTCGACGACCTTGCGCAGTTCCTTGGCCTTGGGCACGGTGGTCTTGATCAGCTCGTGCTGGAACAGCGAGTTGGACATGTTGCGCAGCATCGCGAGACGGTGCGACGAGGTGCGGTTCAGTTTCCGCAGACCATGACGGTGACGCATGATGATTCCTTTCAGTTAAGTGTTTGACCAGCTCTTCTATCGTCCGATGCGGCTGGACGCGGGCCGGTAGTCATTCATGCCCCGGGCGAAGCCGGGGCGGTTGCTGCGGTGCGGGACGGAGGCCCCGCGCCACGATTACTTCTCCAGACCTGCGGGCGGCCAGTTCTCGAGCTTCATGCCGAGGGTCAGGCCACGCGAGGCGAGGACTTCCTTGATCTCGTTGAGCGACTTGCGACCCAGGTTCGGGGTCTTGAGCAGTTCGTTCTCGGTACGCTGGATCAGGTCGCCGATGTAGTAGATGTTTTCGGCCTTCAGGCAGTTGGCCGAACGCACCGTCAGCTCCAGGTCGTCGACCGGGCGCAGCAGGATCGGGTCGATCTGCGGCGTGCGGCTCGAAGCGGCCTCGGCGGCGGACTCGGTGCCTTCCAGCGCGGCGAACACGGACAGCTGGTCGACCAGGATGCGGGCCGACTGGCGGATCGCTTCCTCGGGCGAGATCACGCCGTCGGTTTCAATGTTCATCACCAGCTTGTCGAGGTCGGTACGCTGCTCCACACGGGCGGATTCCACCGCGTACGACACGCGGCGCACCGGCGAGAACGAGGCGTCCAGCACGATGCGGCCGATGACCTTGCCGGATTCGTCGCCGAACTTGCGCACGTTGCCCGGCACATAGCCGCGGCCCTGCTCGACCTTGATCTGCATGTCCAGCTTGCCGCCGGCCGACAGATGGGCGATCACGTGGTTCGGGTTGATGATCTCGACGTCGTGCGGCAGCTCGATATCGGCGGCCGTGACCACGCCTTCGCCATCCTTGCGCAGCGACACCGTGACTTCGTCGCGGTTGTGCAGCTTGAACACCACGCCCTTCAGGTTGAGCAGCAGGTTGACGACGTCTTCCTGCACGCCGTCGATGGTGGAATACTCGTGGACCACCCCAGCGATCGTGACTTCGGTCGGGGCATAGCCGACCATCGACGACAGCAGCACGCGACGCAGGGCGTTACCGAGCGTATGGCCGTAGCCGCGCTCGAACGGCTCCATCACGACTTTGGCGTGATGGTCGCCCAGAGGCTCGACGGCGATGATTTTTGGCTTGAGGAGTGCTGTTTGCATTAGGTTGTCCTTTTCAATACCCTCGGCTCGTTACACCGATAAGGCTGACGTTTGGAACCTGAAAATCCCATCGTGACGATGGGCGAAGCCCGACGCGCGCGAAGCGCGTCGGGCTGAAGGAGAAGCTTTGCGACGAACGCAAGCTCTGGGCCGGATGCTCGCGGATTAACGCGAGTACAGTTCGACGATCAGGCTTTCGTTGATGTCGCCCGAGATATCGGCGCGATCGGGGACTTGCTTGAAGGTGCCTTCGAACTTCTTGGCATCCACGGCGACCCACGTCGGGAAGCCCGACTGCTCGGCCAGCGACAGCGCTTCGGCGATACGGACCTGCTTCTTCGACTGCTCGCGGATGGTGATGACGTCGCCCGACTTGATCTGCGCCGACGGCACGTTCAGGGTCTGGCCGTTCACCAGGATCGCCTTGTGCGACACCAGCTGGCGTGCTTCAGCGCGGGTCGAGCCGAAGCCCATGCGGTACACCACGTTGTCCAGGCGCGATTCCAGCAGTTGCAGCAGGTTTTCGCCGGTGTTGCCCTTGCGGCGGTCGGCTTCGGCGAAGTAGCGGCGGAACTGACGCTCGAGCACGCCGTAGATGCGCTTGACCTTCTGCTTTTCGCGCAGCTGGTTGCCGTAGTCCGAGGTGCGGGCACCCGAGGTGCGGCCATGCTGGCCCGGCTTGCTATCCAGCTTGCACTTGTCGGCCAGCGAGCGGCGCGAGCTCTTCAGGAACAGGTCGGTGCCTTCACGGCGGGAAAGTTTGGCCTTCGGGCCGGTATAACGTGCCACGTTGTCTTCCTTTGATCGATCACGGCGCCTTCAGGACGCGCCGTGAGTCCGCCAACGCAGTGCTGCCGCGGTGCCTAGGCACGCGCCAGACCGTGACGGACGGTGGGCTTATTAAGCGCGCTCCGGTGCGGGAGGCGTCGCTGCAAGCATTTACCAATACGCCGAGACCATAATGTGCCTTGAAAGACACTGCCCCGGCGCAAAACGAAAACCTGCCGCATTAAAATGCAGCAGGTCAACGCGCGATACTACCATAGCCGAAACCGACAGGTAAACCCGTCGGATCCGGCCGCGCTACCGCTTAGATGCGGCGGCGCTTCGGCGGACGGCAGCCGTTGTGCGGAATCGGCGTGACGTCTTCGATGATCGCGATCTTGATGCCCAGCGCGTTCAGCGCGCGGACAGCCGATTCACGGCCCGGGCCGGGGCCCTTGATGCGCACTTCCAGGTTCTTGATGCCCTGGTCTTGCGCCACGCGGCCGGCGTTCTCGGCAGCAACCTGGGCAGCGAACGGGGTCGACTTGCGCGAACCCTTGAAGCCCTGGCCACCGGCGGTCGCCCACGACAGGGCGTTGCCCTGGCGATCGGTGATCGTGATGATGGTGTTGTTGAACGAAGCGTGGACGTGCGCAATGCCGTCGGCAACGTTCTTCTTGACCTTCTTACGCGCGCGAGCGGCGTTATTCGGACCTTTTGCCATTAGTTTCTTCCTCTGCCTTCGGCTTTACTTCTTCAGAGCCACGCCGGCCTTGCGCGGACCCTTGCGGGTACGGGCGTTGGTGCGCGTACGCTGGCCGCGCATCGGCAGGCCCTTGCGGTGACGCATGCCACGATAGCAACCAAGGTCCATCAGACGCTTGATGTTCATCGTGGTTTCACGACGCAGGTCACCCTCGACCGTGACCTTGCCCACTTCGTCACGAAGCTTTTCCAGGTCGGCGTCGGTCAGATCCTTGACCTTCTTGTCAAACGGTACACCGGTGGCCTCGCAAATCTTGCGGGCGCGCGAGCGGCCGATACCGTAAATAGCCGTCAGGCCGATTTCGGTATGCTTGTGGTTCGGGATGTTAACCCCTGCGATACGTGCCATTCGTCAATCCTCTTTCCGATTAGCCTTGGCGTTGCTTGTGGCGGGGATCCGACGAGCAGATCACGCGCACGACACCGTTGCGCTTGATGATTTTGCAGTTGCGGCAAATGCGCTTAACAGAAGCCAGCACTTTCATAATTTTCCTCTTCCTTCAATTCCTGTTCGCTCACTTCGTCCGGAAGACGATTCGTGCGCGCGACAGATCATATGGGGTCAGTTCGACCGTCACCTTGTCACCCGGAAGAATCCGGATGTAGTTCATTCTCATCTTGCCGGAGATATGGCCAAGCACTACGTGGCCATTCTCCAGCTTGACTCGGAACGTCGCATTGGGCAGGTTTTCCAGGACCTCTCCCTGCATCTGGATGACGTCGTCTTTAGCCATACCTAGCCTGTACCGATCCGAAGTCAGCGCAAGGTCAGATTGCCCTTGAAATTCGCCTTCTTCAGCAGCGACTCATACTGCTGCGACATGACATAGGACTGAACCTGGGCCATGAAGTCCATCGTGACGACCACGATGATCAGCAGGGAGGTTCCGCCGAAATAGAACGGAACGTTCCAGCGCAGCACCAGGAATTCCGGCAACAGGCAGACCAGTGTGATGTAGATCGCACCAGCCAGCGTCAGACGCACCAGGATCTTGTCGATATAGCGCGTCGTCTGCTCGCCCGGACGAATGCCCGGAATGAAGGCACCGCTTTTCTTCAGGTTGTCTGCCACTTCACGGCTGTTGTACACCAGGGCCGTATAGAAGAAGCAGAAAAATACAATCGCAGCAGCGTACAGCAGGATGTAGACCGGCTGGCCCGGCGACAGCGTGGCAGCCAGGTCCTTGATGAACCGGCCCACCGCACCCGTCGAGTCAGACGTAAACCAGCCCGCGATCGTCGCCGGGAACAGGATGATCGACGATGCGAAGATCGGCGGAATCACCCCTGCCATGTTCAGCTTCAGCGGCAGGTGCGACGACTGGCCGCCGTACACCTTGTTGCCGACCTGACGCTTGGCATAGTTCACCAGGATCTTGCGCTGGCCACGCTCGACGAACACCACGGCGAAGGTCACACCGATCACGATCGCCACGATGAAGATCGCCGCGATGATGCTCATGGAACCCGTGCGGACCAGTTCGAACAGTCCGCCGATCGCGTTGGGCAGGCCCGCCGCGATACCGCCGAAGATGATGATCGAGATGCCGTTGCCCAGACCGCGCTCGGTGATCTGCTCACCCAGCCACATCAGGAACATCGTGCCGGTCACCAGCGTGATCACCGCCGTGGCCCGGAACATCAGGCCCGGATCCAGCACCAGCCCCGGCTGCGACTCCAGCGCGACCGCGATCGACAGCGCCTGGAACGTGGCCAGAACCACGGTGCCGTAGCGCGTGTACTGCGTGATCTTGCGCTGCCCTGCCTGCCCTTCCTTCTTCAGCGACTCCAGCTGCGGCAGCACGATCGTCAGCAACTGCATGATGATCGACGCCGAGATGTACGGCATGATGCCGAGCGCGAAGACGGTAAAGCGCGACAGCGCCCCGCCCGAGAACAGGTTGAACATCCCGAGGATGCCACCCGACTGACTCTGGAAAAGCTTCGCAAGCTGCTCCGGATCGATACCGGGCACCGGAATATGAGCGCCGATGCGGTACACGATCAGGGCCAGCACCAGGAACATCAGCCGGCGCTTGAGGTCGCCGTACTTCGCCGTGTTCCTGGCTTGCGTGCTTGCATTGGGTTTCGCCGTGGCCAAACGATGCTCCGACTATGACTGCCTATGCTGCGATGAATGCTGCCGTATCAGGCTGCGATCTGGCCGCCGGCGGCTTCGATCGCGGCCTTGGCGCCAGCGGTGGCGCCCAGACCCTTGATCGTCACCTTGCGGGTCAGCTCGCCGGCCTTGATGACCTTGGCGCTCTTGACCAGGTCGCCGACCAGGCCAGCCTGCTTCAGGACCAGCAGGTCGACTTCGGCCGCTTCCAGGCGCTCGATGTCACGCAGCGTGACTTCGGCGGTGAACGCCTTGGTCAGCGAGGTGAAGCCGCGCTTGGGCAGGCGACGATACAGCGGCATCTGGCCGCCTTCGAAGCCCACCTTGTGGAAGCCGCCCGAACGCGACTTCTGACCCTTGTGACCGCGACCGGCGGTCTTGCCCAGGCCGGAGCCGATACCGCGGCCGACGCGACGCTTGGCGTGCTTCGAACCGGCAGCCGGTTTCAGGTTGTTCAGTTGCATCTTGCTCTCCAAGTCCCGATCAGGCCAGAACCTTGACCAGGTACGAGACCTTGTTGATCATGCCGCGCACGGCGGGCGTGTCCTGCAGCTCCGACACCGAGTTGATGCGGCGCAGGCCCAGGCCACGAACGGTGGCGCGATGATCCTCGCGCGTGCCGATCAGGCTGCGCACGAGTTGCACTTTTACGGTTTTCTGCGACATTGCGTTCACCTTAACCCAGGATGTCTTCGACCGACTTGCCACGCTTGGCGGCGATTTCGCCCGGCGTGCTCATCTTCTGAAGGCCGTCCAGCGTGGCGCGAACCATGTTGTACGGGTTGGTGGAGCCGTGCGACTTGGTCACCACGTTGGTGACGCCCATCACTTCGAAGATCGCGCGCATCGGGCCGCCGGCGATCACGCCGGTACCTTCCTTGGCGGGCATCATCAGCACCTTGGCGGCGCCGTGCTTGCCAACGACTTCGTGTTGCAGCGTGCCGTTCTTCAGCGAGACCTTGACCATCTTGCGACGGGCTTCGTCCATTGCCTTCTGAACCGCGACCGGCACTTCCTTGGCCTTGCCCTTGCCCATGCCGATGCGGCCATCGCCGTCACCAACCACGGTCAGCGCAGCGAAACCGAGAATCCGGCCACCCTTCACCACCTTGGTGACACGGTTGACCGAGATCATCTTCTCGCGGAGGCCGTCGTCGCGTTCGTCCTGTTGGACTTTTGCTTGCATCTTTGCCATGACGTATCTCTCTCTATGCGCTTAGAACTTCAGGCCGGCTTCGCGGGCGGCGTCTGCCAGGGCCTTCACGCGGCCATGGAAACGGAAGCCGGCGCGATCGAAGGCAACGGTTTCCACGCCGGCAGCCTTCGCCTTCTCGGCGATGCGCTTGCCCACGATGGTAGCGGCAGCGGCGGTAGCGCCCTTGCCTTCCAGTTCCTTGCGCACTTCTGCCTCGACGGTCGAAGCCGAAGCCAGCACCTTGGTGCCGCACTCGGAGAAGACCTGGGCGTAAATGTTCGAATTCGTACGGAACACGGTCAGACGATTGACTTTCATCTCCGCGATCTTGGCGCGGGTCTGACGTGCACGGCGCAAACGAGCGTCTTTCTTGTTCATCATTGCACCCCTTACTTCTTCTTGGTTTCCTTCAGGATGACGCGCTCGTCGCTGTAACGCACACCCTTGCCCTTGTAGGGCTCGGGCGGACGGTACGCGCGCACTTCCGCGGCAACCTGACCGACTTTCTGCTTGTCCGCACCCTTGATCAGGATTTCGGTCTGCGTCGGCGTTTCGGCCTTCACGCCTTCCGGCATCTCATGGATCACGTCGTGCGAGAAACCAAGCTGGAGCTTCAGCGCATTGCCTTGCAGCTGGGCACGATAGCCCACGCCGACGAGGTTCAGCTTGCGCTCGAAACCGGTGGTCACGCCCTTGACCATGTTCGCCGCCAGGGCGCGCATGGTGCCTTGCAGGGCGTTTGCTTCACGCGATTCGTCAGCCGGCGAGAAGGTCAGCGTGTCGTTCTCGACATTGACCTTGACCAGGCTGTGAATCGGCTGGGACAGCGTACCCAGCGGGCCCTTCACGGAGAGCACGCCAGCTGCCACGTTCACTTCCGCGCCCTTGGGGAGCGCGATGGGAGCCTTACCTACACGGGACATGGTTCTCTCCTTAAGCGACGTAGCAGAGAACTTCGCCGCCCACGCCGGTGGCGCGAGCCTTGCGGTCGGTCATCAGACCCTGCGGGGTCGAGATGATCGCCACACCCAGGCCGTTCATCACTTGCGGAATGTCGCTGCGGCCCTTGTACACGCGCAGGCCGGGCTTCGAGACGCGCTCGATGCGCTCGATCACCGGGCGGCCGGCGTAGTACTTGAGACCGATGCTCAGTTGTGCCTTGCCGCCATCTTCCTGGACGGCGTAGTCGTCGATATAGCCTTCGTCCTTCAGGACCTTGGCGATTGCCACTTTCAGCTTCGACGACGGCATGACAACCGACGCTTTCTGCACGCCCTGGGCGTTGCGGATGCGCGTCAGCATATCGGCGATAGGATCGCTCATGCTCATACTGTTTCTCCTGTAGCCTGTGCGTAATTACCAGCTGGCTTTCGTCAGACCCGGGATTTCGCCCTTGAAGGCAATTTCGCGGATCTTGTTACGCGCCAGGCCAAACTTGCGGAAGGTACCGCGGGGACGACCGGTGATCGCGCAGCGGTTGCGCTGGCGGGTCGGGTTCGCGTTGCGCGGGAGCTGTTGCAGCTCGAGACGCGCGCTGTAACGCTCTTCTTCCGACTTTTCTTGGTCGTCAATAATGGCCTTGAGGTTGGCGCGCTTGGCGGCATACTTTGCCACCAGCTTGGCGCGCTTCTTCTCACGTTCAATCAGAGCCAGTTTAGCCACGGTTACCCCTTAATTGCGGAACGGGAACTTGAACGCACCGAGGAGGGCCTTGGCTTCCTCGTCGTTCTATGCCGTCGTCGTGATGCTGATGTTCAGACCACGCAGTGCGTCGATCTTGTCGTACTCGATTTCGGGGAAATTGATCTGCTCTTTCACACCGATGTTGTAGTTGCCACGACCATCGAACGAACGGCCCGACACACCACGGAAGTCACGCACGCGCGGCAGGGCCACGGTGACGAAACGATCGAGGAATTCGAACATGCGCTCGCCGCGCAGGGTCACCATCGCACCGATGGGGTAGCCCTGGCGGATCTTGAAGCCGGCGATGGCCTTCTTGGCCTTCGTCACGACCGGCTTCTGACCGGCGATCTTGGTCAGGTCGCCCACGGCGTTTTCAATGATCTTCTTGTCATTGATGGCTTCGCCAAGACCCATGTTCAGGGTGATCTTGGTGATGCGCGGCACTTCCATGACCGACTTGTAGCCGAACTGCTCGATCAGCTTCGGCACAACCTGTTCTTTGTAAAACTCTTGCAGACGTGCTGCCATGCTCAACTCCTATACGTGCCCAGAATCAAGCTGCCACGACGGCGCCGGTGGTCTTCAGCACGCGCACGCGCTTGCCGTCTTCCACCTTGATGCCGACGCGCGACGGCTTGCCATTGGCATCCACGAGCGCAACGTTGGAAATATGCAGCGGCATGACCTTGTCGACCACACCACCGGTCGTGCCCAGCATCGGGTTCGGGCGGGCATGCTTCTTGGCGATGTTCACGCCTTGCACCGCAACCTTGTCGCCGAGGACGGCTTGCACGGTACCGCGCTTGCCCTTGTCCTTGCCGGTCAGCACGATGACTTCGTCGCCTTTGCGAATCTTGTTCATGGCGGCTCCTTACAGCACTTCCGGAGCGAGCGACACGATCTTCATGAAGCGCTCGGTACGGAGTTCACGAGTCACCGGCCCGAAGATACGGGTGCCGATCGGCTCGAGCTTGTTGTTCAGCAGGACGGCGGCGTTGCCGTCGAACTTGATCAGCGAACCGTCAGCGCGGCGCACGCCCTTGGCGGTACGCACGACGACGGCGTTGTAGATGTCGCCCTTCTTGACGCGACCGCGCGGCGCTGCGTCCTTGACGGTCACCTTGATGATGTCGCCAACGCTTGCGTAGCGGCGCTTGGAGCCACCCAGCACCTTGATGCACAGCACTTCGCGCGCACCAGTGTTATCGGCCACTTCGAGCCGGCTTTCTGTCTGAATCATGGTGTTTGTCTTCCCAACTTAATCCGCCAGGTGCGATAGCGCCCGTCGGTCAGTCTTGGTCCCGTCGGTTCCGGCCTTGCGCCAGCACCGTATGGGTTGATCAACTTTGAAGTCGGTAGGAGCCCGGCAATTCCGATGCAAAACTATCGGAGCCGCCTGACCCTGGCTCGCTCAACAGGCCCGCCCGGGTGGTACAGCTAAGGCGAACGCAATAAAGCGGAAGTCCAGGATTATAGCTACATAATCCTGGACTTGCAAGTCAAGCTAAGAACGTGTTGTTCTTAGATGACGCGTGCAGCCTCTACCAGCCGGGAAACCACCCAGGACTTGGTCCGCGACAGCGGACGACCTTCCTGGATTTCGACCTTGTCGCCTTCCTTGTACTGGTTGGCTTCGTCGTGTGCGTGGTACTTCTTGGAACGCAGCACGTACTTGCCGTACAGGGGATGCTTGACGCGGTTTTCCACCAAGACCGTAACGGTCTTGTCCATCTTGTCGCTCACGACACGGCCGACCAGGGTACGGCGAAGCGACTTTTCCGTTTGTGCAGCTTCAGTCATTTCGCGTTCGCCTTTTGAGTCAGCACGGTTTGCACGCGCGCGATGTCCTTGCGAACCTTCTTCAGCTGGCTGGTGTTCTGCAGCTGTTGGGTTGCCTTTTGCATGCGCAGGCTAAATTGGGCCTTCAGCAGCTCGGAGAGCTCCTGGTTCAGGCCTGCGGCGTCCTTGCCGCGAAGTTCGGATGCTTTCATTCCTGCTCTCCTTACGTCCCGACCTGGCGCACCACGAAATTGGTGGCGATCGGCAGCTTGGCCGCCGCGAGACGGAACGCCTCACGTGCCAGGTCTTCGCTCACGCCATCCATTTCGTACAGCATCTTGCCCGGCTGGATTTCAGCCACGTAGTACTCCGGATTGCCCTTGCCGTTACCCATACGGACTTCGGCGGGCTTCTTCGAGATCGGCTTGTCCGGGAAAATCCGGATCCAGATGCGGCCGCCACGCTTGATATGGCGGGTCATCGCACGACGTGCCGACTCGATCTGACGAGCCGTCAGGCGGCCACGGCCCATGGCCTTCAGGCCGAATTCGCCGAAAGACACGGCGTTACCACGGGTAGCCTTACCCGTGTTGCGGCCTTTCTGCTCCTTGCGGTATTTTCTGCGCTTAGGTTGCAGCATCGTTATTCTCCACTCTTCGCATCTGCGCCAGGCGCAGCGCGGCGACCGGCACCGCCGCGGCGGTTGCCACCCGGACGGCCTTCGCCTTCACGGCGGCGGCCTTCCGGACGACCCGGGCGACGACGACGGTCGTCCTGCGGCTCTTCCACCACCGGCGCGTCATTGCGGCCGAGGTGATCCCCCTTGTAGACCCACACCTTGACACCGATGATGCCGTAGGTGGTTTCCGCTTCGGAGAAGCCGTAGTCGATGTCGGCGCGCAGGGTGTGCAGGGGCACACGGCCTTCGCGGTACCACTCGGTACGGGCGATTTCGATACCGTTCAGACGGCCGGCGCTCATGATCTTGATACCCTGGGCGCCCAGGCGCATCGCGTTCTGCATGGCGCGCTTCATGGCGCGGCGGAACATGATGCGGC
>JABFVP010000048.1 GCA_013362725.1 Cupriavidus sp. | reverse complement strand
GAATGCGCGGGTTGATCAGCAGCGCGCGCGCAATCGAGATGCGCTGGCGCTCGCCGCCCGACAGCGCCTGGCCGCGCTCACCGACCAGCGAGTCATAGCCATGCGGCAGCCGCAGGATGAACTCGTGCGCATGCGCGGCGCGCGCGGCGGCAATGATCTCGTCGCGCGTGGCGTCCGGCTTGCCGTAGGCGATGTTGTCGGCAATCGTGCCGAAAAACAGGAACGGCTCCTGCAGCACCAGGCCGATATGGCGGCGGTACTCCGATACCGGCAGCGAGCGGATATCGACCCCGTCGACACGGATCGCGCCCTCCGAGACGTCGTAGAAGCGGCAGATCAGATTGACCAGCGTGCTCTTGCCAGAGCCGCTGTGGCCGACCAGCCCGATCATCTCGCCCGGCGCGATCGACAGGTTCAGGCCACGGATCACCGCGCGGTTGCCGTAGCGGAAGCCCAGCTCGCTCATGTCGATGGCGCCCTCGACCCGGTCCAGACGGGCCGGACGCATCGGCTCGGGCACGCTCGACACATGGTCGAGGATGTCGAAGATGCGCTTGGCCCCGGCGGCGGCTTTCTGCGTCACCGAGACGATCCGGCTCATCGAATCGAGCCGCGTATAGAAGCGGCTGATATAGGTCAGGAACGCCACCAGCACACCCACCGTGATGGCACTGTGCGAGACCTGCCAGATGCCGAACACCCACACGATCAGCAGCCCGATCTCGGTCAGCAGCGTCACGGTCGGCATGAACAGCGACCACACCGCGTTGACGCGGTCGTTGATCGCCAGGTTGTGCTTGTTGGCCTCGCGGAAGCGCGTGACTTCGCGCTTTTCCTGGGCAAACGCCTTGACCACGCGGATGCCGGGGATGGTGTCGGCCAGCACGTTGGTGATTTCCGACCAGATCCGGTCGATTTTCTCGAAGCCGTGACGCAGGCGATCACGCACCAGATGGATCATCCAGGCGATGAACGGCAACGGCACCAGCGTCACCAGCGCCAGCCACGGGTTGATCGAGACCAGGATCACCGCCGTCATCACGATCATCAGCACGTCTGTGGCGAAGTCGAGCAGGTGCAGCGACAGAAACACGCAGATGCGGTCGCTTTCCGAGCCGATGCGCGCCATCAGGTCGCCGGTGCGCTTGCCGCCGAAGTACTCCAGCGACAGCTTCAGCAAATGTTCATACGTCGTCGTGCGCAGATCGGCGCCGATGCGCTCCGATACCCGCGCCAGCAGGTAGGTGCGCGCCCATCCCAGCGACCACGCCACCAACGCCGCACCGAGCAGGCCGGCCAGGTACAGGCGCACCAGACCATAGTCGATCGGCACGCCGTTCTGGAACGGGATCAGAACCTTGTCCATCAGCGGCATGGTCAGGTATGGCGGCACCAGCGTGGCGGCGGTCGACAACAGCGTCAGGATAAAGCCGCCCAGCAGCTGCCAGCGGTATGGGCTGGCAAAGCGCCATAGCCGGAGCAGCGCCCAGGTCGATGGCGGCGTCTCCAGCTCGCGGCTGCATTGCGGGCACTGTTCCTCGTCCGGCGGCAACGGCGCCTTGCAGGTCGGGCACAACACCTCGCCGGCCACGGTCGCCGGCTGCGAGGCGGCGGCATCGCGCTGGGCATCGAACTGGTCCGCCAGCCGCAACGCCGCGGGATTGTAACCAAGCGTATATCGCCAGGTGGCGAGCCGGCCTGCCGGGCCGCTCAGTTCGAGCGTGCCAACCCCCGCGTGGTCGGTATGCGACAGGCGCAGCGCCGGTGCGATGTTCCATTCCCGAACATTTTTTTCGCCTGGGGCGCGGGCAACGACGCGCTGGTCGGTCACAACCAGCCACCCTTGGGTAAAATGCAGCCTCGCGTCGAGGTCCAGTGCCAGTCCGGCCAGGACAGTCTCGCCGGGTCGGAGCCACGATCCGGCTTCAGCCCGCCAGGGTTCATCGGCGGCGGTGACGGTAGGGTCAGGCAGGGAGGACTGGGTCATGGATGGCGCGGCGTGCGTCCAGGAGTTGCGGACATAACTTGAAACAATTTAGGCCGGGCACGCGCTGGCGGCCCACGAATTCGCCCGCAGTATACATAACGACGAACGGGCGGGTATTCCTGATGCATTGCACAACCACTTTTAGACCAAGAAAGTCAACCCGCTCTGTGCTGTAACGTTACTGAAAGGTTAGGCTTCCATTTCTCGGGCGTTCCGCCCACTGCCTCAAGCTAATTCAATGAAAAAGAAGGACATTGAGATTTTCGATGTCATGTCGCTGCGCGGCCCGAATATGTGGACATATCGGCCCGTTCTGGAGGCATGGGTCGATATCGGGGAACTGGAGGATTTTCCCTCCAACACGATTCCGGGGTTCTACGAGCGCCTGTCGGCCTGGCTGCCGTCGCTGATCGAGCATCGCTGCAGCATTGGCGAGCGCGGCGGCTTCCTGCAGCGGCTGAAGGAAGGTACCTGGCCGGGCCATATCCTGGAACACGTGACGCTTGAGTTGCAAAACCTGGCGGGGATGCCGGGCGGCTTCGGCAAGGCGCGCGAGACGCCGGTCCGTGGCGTCTACAAGGTGATCGTGCGCGCCTGGCATGAGGAGGTGACCCGCGCCGCCCTGTTCGGCGCGCGCGACCTGGTCATGGCCGCGATCGAGGACCGCCCCTACGACGTAGCGGCCACGGTGGAGCACCTGCGCCGCCTGGTCGACAAGCATTGCCTGGGCCCCAGCACCGCCTGCATCGTCGATGCCGCGGACGACCGCGACATCCCGGCGCTGCGCCTGTCGGACGGCAATCTGGTGCAGCTGGGTTACGGCGCGCGCCAGCGCCGCATCTGGACCGCCGAGACCGACCGCACCAGCGCCATCGCCGAAAGCATCTCGCGCGACAAGGACCTGACCAAGAGCCTGCTGGAATCCTGCGGCGTGCCGGTGCCGGAGGGCCGCCTGGTCGAGTCGCCGGAGGACGCCTGGGACGCCGCCGAGGACATCGGCGTGCCGGTGGTGGTGAAGCCCTATGACGGCAATCATGGCCGCGGCGTGTTCACCAACCTGATGACCCGCGAGGAAGTCGAAACCGCCTACGGCGTGGCCATCGACGAAGGCAGCGGCGTCATCGTCGAGCGCTTCATCCCGGGCAACGAGCACCGCCTGCTGGTGGTGGGCGGCCGCCTGGTGGCGGCGGCCATGGGTGAGACCGCCAGCGTGGTCGGCGACGGCAAGTCCACCATCGACGAGCTGATCGAGCTGCAGATCAATTCCGATCCGCGCCGCGGCAGCACCGAGGACCACCCGCTCAACCGCGTGCGCCTCGACTCCGCCGCGCGGCTGGAACTGAAGCGCCAGGGCATGGATGGCAGTTCGGTACCGCCGGAAGGCCGCACCGTGCTGATCCAGCGCAACGGCAACGTCGCCTTCGACGTCACCGACCGCGTGCACCCCAGCGTCGCGGCGCATGCCGCGCTGGCCGCGCGCGTGGTGGGGCTGGATATCGCCGGCGTCGACCTGGTGGCCGAGGACATCTCTCGTCCGCTGCACGAACAGCGCGGCGCCATCGTCGAAGTCAACGCCGGCCCCGGCCTGCTGATGCATATCAAGCCGGCCGAGGGCACGCCGCGTCCGGTGGGGCGCGCCATCGTCGACCACCTGTTCCCCGAGTCGGAAGACGACCAGGGCCGCATCCCGGTGGTGGGCGTGACCGGCACCAACGGCAAGACCGTGGTGGCGCGGCTGGTGGCGCGGCTGCTGCAGCTGTCGGGCAAGCATACCGGCCTGGCATGCAGCGACGGCCTGTTCCTGGACCGCCGCCAGGTCGAAAGCGGCGACCGCGCCAACTGGGAAGCCGGCCACCGTATCCTGATGAACCGCGCGGTCGAGGCCGCCGTGTTCGAGAACGACAGCGGCAGCATCCTGTCCGAGGGCCTGGCCTATGACCGCTGCCAGGTCGGCGTGGTCACCAACTTCGACCAGCCCGACCATCTCGGCGACTATTACGTCGAAGACGAAGACCGCATGTACAACGTGCTGCGCACGCAGGTCGACGTGGTGCTGCAGAACGGCGCCGCCGTGCTCAACGCGCGCGACGCGCGCCTGGTCGAGATGGCCGGACTGTGCGACGGCGACGTGATCTTCTTCGGCCTGACCCCGGAACTGCCTGCGATCATCTCGCACCGCGCCGCGGGCAAGCGCGCGGTGTACGTGCGCGAAGGCAAGATCGTGCTGGCCAGCGGCAACAGCGAGACCGCGCTGGTCGACGTGGCCGCGGTGCCGTTGACCTACGCCGGCCGCGTCGCGTTCCAGATCGAGAACGTGCTGGCCGCGGTGGCCACCGGATGGGCGCTGGGCATCTCCAATGACCTGATCCGCGCCGGCGTGGTGACCTTCGATGTCGGCCAGGTCGACGTGCCGGGCCGCTTCACGCTGTTCGAGCGCAACGGCGCCACGGTGGTGATCGACGACGCCCACAACGCCCCCGCGCTGGAAGCGCTGGCGACCGCGCTGGAGCGCTTCCCGGCCGAGCGCCGCATGGTGGTCTACGGCGCCGGCGTGCAGCGCCGCGACGTCGACCTGGTGCGCCAGGGCAAGGTCCTGGGCCAGCATTTCGACCGCGTGTTCCTGTGCGAGGACCGCAGCGTCAAGCGCGCCCTGCCCGACGCCGAGGCGCGCGCACTGCTCAAGCAGGGCCTGTACGAAGGCCGGCGCGTGACCAAGATCATCGACGAAGGCACGCGCGCCAACGCCATCGAAAACGCCCTGAGCCAGCTGGTGCCGGGCGACCTGCTGGTCTTGCAGTGCGACGAGGCCGCCACCGGCGCCACCGTCGACCTGGTGCACCACTGGATGGGCCAGCCCGCCCGCCGCGCCTGACGGCCCCAGCCCAACCGCGCATAGAAGACACGGAAACCGTTCTATGGAAGTCTCCCGTATCCGGGCCCTGCGGGGCCCGAACCTGTGGTGCCGCCACACCGCCATCGAGGCGATCGTGGCCTGCCAGGACACCGCCAACATGCTGTCGGCCCTGCCCGGCTTCGAAGACCGGCTGCGCGCCCGCTTCCCCGAGATCGGGCCGCTGCGCCCGGACGAGGAATCGGTCGAGCTGTCGCTGGCCCACGTGCTGGAAGTGACCGCGCTGCGCCTGCAGGCGGCCGCCGGCTGCCCGGTGACGTTCAGCCGCACCGCGCAGACGGTCGAGCCGGGCATCTACCAGGTGATCGTGCAATACAGCGAAGAAGAAGTCGGCCGGCTCGCCTTCGAACTGGCCGAGGCACTGTGCCAGGCCGCGCGCCACGACACCCCGTTCGACCTTGCCGACGCGCTGCACCGCCTGCGCGAACTGGACGAGGACGTGCGCCTCGGGCCGAGCACCGGCTCGATCGTCTATGCCGCGGTGGCGCGCGGCATCCCGTACCGGCGCCTGACGCAGGGCTCGATGGTGCAGTTCGGCTGGGGCAGCAAGCAGCGCCGCATCCAGGCGGCCGAGACCGACCGCACCAGCGCCGTGGCCGAATCGATCGCGCAGGACAAGGAACTGACCAAGACCCTGCTGCACGCCGCCGGCGTGCCGGTGCCGCTGGGCCGCTCGGTGCGCAGCGCCGACCAAGCCTGGGCCGCGGCGCAGGAAATCGACGCGCCGGTGGTGGTCAAGCCGCGCGACGGCAACCAGGGCAAGGGCGTCGCGGTGCGCATCCGCACCCGCGAGGAAGTGATGACCGCATATGATGTCGCCTCGGACATCAGCTCGGACGTGATCGTCGAGCGCTATATCCCCGGCCACGATTTCCGCCTGCTGGTGGTCGGCAAGCAGCTGGTCGCCGCCGCGCGCCGCGATCCGCCGCAGGTGATCGGCGACGGCGTGCATACCGTGCGCCAGTTGGTCGACGAAGTGAACCGTGACCCGCGCCGCGGCGAAGGCCATGCCACCTCGCTGACCAAGATCCGCTTCGACGACATCGCGCTGGCGACGCTGGCCAAGCAGAACCTGACTGCCGACTCAGTACCGGCCGCCGGCACCCGCGTGGTGCTGCGCAACAACGCCAACCTGTCCACCGGCGGCAGCGCCACCGACGTGACCGACGACGTCCATCCCGACATCGCCGCGCGTGCGGTGGCGGCGGCGCAGATGGTGGGGCTGGACATCGCCGGCGTCGACGCGGTCTGCGAGACCATGCTCAAGCCGTTCGAGGAACAGGCCGGCGGCATCGTCGAGGTCAACGCCGCGCCGGGCCTGCGCATGCACCTGCAACCGTCCTACGGCAAGGGCCGCGCGGTCGGCGAAGCCATCGTCTCGACCATGTTTGCCGACGGCGACGACGGCCGCATCCCGGTGGTGGCGGTCTCCGGCACTAATGGCAAGACCACCACGGTCCGCCTGATCACCCATATCATGGCCAGCAGCGGCCTGCGCATGGGCATGACCGGCACCGACGGCGTCTATATCCAGGGCGAGCGCATCGACACCGGCGACTGCAGCGGCCCGCGCAGCGCGCGCAACGTGCTGCTGCACCCCGACGTCGACGCCGCCGTGTTCGAGACCGCGCGCGGCGGCCTGCTGCGCGAAGGCCTGGCCTTCGACCGCTGCGATGTCGCGGTGGTGACCAACGTCGGCGAAGGCGACCACCTGGGCCTGTCCTACATCAACTCGGTCGAAGACCTGGCGGTGCTCAAGAGCGTGATCGTGCAGAACGTGGCGCCGCACGGCATGGCAGTGCTCAATGCCGCCGACCCGATGGTGGTGCGCATGGCCGACGCCTGCCCCGGCAGCGTCACCTTCTTCGCGCACGATCCCGACCAGCCGGCCATGGCCACGCACCGCGCGCAGGGCAAGCGCGTGGTGTTCGTCGACGGCGCCGACATCGTCGCCGCGGAAGGCGATGCCGAAGTGCGCATCGCGCTGGCGGAGATCCCGCTGACGCGCAACGGCACCATCGGCTTCCAGGTCGAGAACGCGATGTCGTCGATCGCCGCGGCGTGGGCGCTGGGCATCGACTGGTCGGTGATCCGCCGCGGGCTGGCCACCTTCGTCAACGATGCGCAGACCGCGCCCGGACGCTTCAATGTGTTCGACTACCGCGGCGCCACGCTGATCGCCGACTACGGCCACAACCCCGATGCAATCCTGGCGCTGTGCAACGCGATCGAATCCATCCCGGCCAGGCGGCGGGTGGTGGTGATCAGCGGCGCGGGCGACCGCCGCGACGACGACATCCGCCGCCAGACCCAGATCCTGGGCGGCGTGTTCGATGAGGTCGTGCTGTACCAGGACCAGTGCCAGCGCGGCCGCGCCGACGGCGAGGTGCTGGCGCTGCTGCGCGAAGGCCTGCAGGGCGCGCAACGCGCCAGCCAGGTCGAGGAAATCCGCGGCGAGTTCCTCGCCATCGACACCGCGCTGTCGCACCTGCAGCCGGGCGACCTGTGCCTGATCCTGGTGGACCAGGTGGAAGAGGCGCTGGGGCATATCGCCGGGCGCATCGCGCAGGGCTGAACGAGCTGCCCAATAACGCTCGCAGCAAGCTCCCCTCTCCCGCGTGCGGGGGAGGGGTTGGGGGAGAGGGCCGGCGCACGCAAGCATCGCGGCGTATCACTTCGTGGAAGCTCCTGCCCTCTCCCCCGCCCCTCTCCCATAAATGGGAGAGGGGAGCCAACACTTAGCGTGGTCAGCAACAAAAAAGCCAGTTCGATGGAACTGGCTTTTTTGCATAAGTACCGCCTAGTCTCAATGCCGCCCCGGCAGCGCCAACCTCCGCTCCAGCCGGTGCTGCAGCCCTGACAACCCCGTGCTCAGCACCCAGTAGATCGCCGCCACCGCCAGGTACAGCGGCAACGGCTGGTAGGTGGCGGCAATCACCTCCTGCGCGGTGCGCAGCAGCTCGGTCACGGTGATGACCGATACCAGCGAGGTATCCTTGATCAGGCTGATCAGGCTGTTCGACAGGCTCGGCACCGCCAGCCGCAGCGCCTGCGGGCCCACCACGTAGCGCAGCGCCTGCGCCGGCGTCAGGCCCAGGCTGTAGGCGGCCAGCCACTGCCCGCGCGCCACGCCGAGGATGGCGCCGCGCATGCTCTCCGACAAATATGCGCCGACGTTCAGGCTCAGCGTCAGCACGCCCGCGGGCGTCGGCTCCAGCGCGATGCCGATGCCGGGCAGCCCGTAATAGACCACGAAGATCTGCACCAGCAGCGGCGTGCCGCGCATGATGCTGACATAGCCGCGCGCCACCGCCTTGAGCACACGGCTATGGCTGATGCCCATCAGCGCCACCACCGTGC
>JABFVP010000337.1 GCA_013362725.1 Cupriavidus sp. | reverse complement strand
GACCAGCGACGTGCTGATGCCGCAGCTCGAGCGCGACCAGCTCGACCTGGTGCTGGGCCGGGTGCCGGATGGCTGGGACAGCAGCGGGCTGGAGTTCGAGCAGCTGGGCGACGAGGGGCTGGCGATCGTGGTCGGGCCGCAGCATCCGCTGGCGCGGCGGCGCAAGCTGTCGTTCGCCGAGCTGACGCGCTACCCCTGGATCATGCAGCCGCGCCCCAGCCCGATGCGCGCGCTGATCGACCGCTCGTTCGAGGATGCCGGCGTGCCGGCGCCGCCGTCGACCATCGAGACCGCGGCGGTGCTGATGACTACCTCGTTGCTGGCGGACAGCGAGCTGATCGCGGTGTTGCCGGAGTCGGTAGCGGCCTACTATGGCCGGCTGGGTGCGCTCACGGTGTTGCCCTTGCCGTTGCCGCGCAAGCTGGGGCCGTATGGCATCGTCACGCGCCGCGGCCGCCCGCCGACCGCATCGATGAGCCTGCTGATCGATGCGTTGCGGGCGCGGTCGCGCTAAGGCTCAAGCGGCGGTGCCGGGCAGCTTGCCGTCGACGCGCCAGTGGTGGCGTTGCGGGCTGTCCGGGCGCAGCGATGCGGGCAGCAGCCCGGGCGGCATGTCCTGGTAGCTGACCGGGCGCACGAAGCGCGCGATCGCCAGGCTGCCGACCGAAGTGCTGCGGCCATCCGAGGTGGCCGGCCACGGCCCGCCATGCACCATCGCATGACCGACCTCTACGCCCGTGCCGAAGCCATTGACCAGGATGCGCCCCGCCAGCCGTTCCAGCGCGGGCAGCAACGGGCGGGCGGCGTCGTGGTCGGCGTCGTCGAGATGCAGCGCGGCGGTAAGCTGGCCTTCCAGTGTCTCGATGACACCACGCAGCTCGACCAGGTCGCGGCAGCGCACTACCAGCGCTGCGGCGCCGAAGACTTCGTGGCGCAGCGCGGGATCGGCGAGGAAGGCCGCGGCATCGGTGGCGAACAGCGCTGCCTGTCCCTGCGTGGCCGATCCTGCAGGGCCGCGCACGACGGTCTGTACCTTGGCGTGTCCGGCGAGCGACGCCACGCCAGCGCAATAGGCGCGATGGATGCCGGGGGTCAGCATCGTCGCCGCGGGGAGCGTGGCCAGCCGCGCCGAGGCGGCCTGCAGGAAGCGGTCGAGGTCGTCCCCTTCCACGGCCAGCACCAGGCCGGGGTTGGTGCAGAACTGCCCGGCGCCCAGCGTCAGCGAATCGGCGAAGGCGGTGCCGATGGCTTCGGCGCGCCGCGCCAGTGCATGCGGGAACAGCAGCACCGGGTTGACGCTGCTCATCTCGGCATAGACCGGGATCGGTTCGTCGCGCGCGGCCGCGATCGCCATCAGCGCCATGCCGCCGGTGCGCGAGCCGGTGAAGCCGACGGCCTTGATGCGACGATCCGCCACCAGCCCTTGTCCGATCTCCAGCCCGGTATCGAACAGCAGCGAGAAGGTGCCCTCGGGCAGGTCCAGGTCGTCGACGGCCTTGCGGATCGCACGGCCGACCAGCTCCGAGGTGCCGGGATGCGCCGCATGCGCCTTGACGATGACTGGGCAGCCTGCGGCCAGCGCCGATGCGGTGTCGCCGCCGGCGACCGAAAAGGCCAGCGGGAAATTGCTGGCGCCGAACACCGCCACCGGGCCCAGCGGGATATGGCGCAGGCGCAGATCCGGGCGCGGCAGCGGCTTGCGTTCGGGCTGCGCCGGATCCACGCGCAGTTCAAGGAAATCGCCCTGGCGCAGCATGTTCGCGAACATCCGCAGCTGGCCCACGGTGCGGCCGCGCTCGCCTTCGATGCGGGCGCGCTGCAGGCCGGATTCGGCGACGCAGCGGTCGACCAGCGCATCGCCCAGCGCCAGGATGTTGGCGGCGATGGCTTCAAGGAAATCGGCGCGGCGCTCGGGGGCGGTCTCGCGATAGGTGTCGAACGCCTGCCAGGCGAGGGCGCAGGCGCGATCGAGCTGCTCGGGCGTGGCGCCGCCGAAGGCGGGTTCCAGCGTGGCGCCGGTGGCGGCGTCGATGGCGTGAAGGGTGCCGTGGGTGCCGCGTAGTGATTGGCGGCCGATCAGAAGGTTGCCGGTGAGGGTCATGGTGGAATTTGGGAAGGCGTTGGCGGGCGTGCGTTCAGAACGGGAAGGGGGCTGGCGTGCGCCGTGACTTCGTGGCGGCTCCGGCCCTCTCCCCAATCCTCTCCCGCAAGCGGGAGAGGGAGCACGCAATCGGGCGTTTTAGGGACAGTGGTGGTTTCACTCGCCGGTGGTTTGCTCCCCTCTCCCGCTTGCGGGAGAGGGGCGGAGGAGAGGGCCGGCGCCTCTCGATACGAGGCGCCGGCATGACCTGAATCCTCACCGCCCCCACCGCAACACCAGCGGATCCAGCCGCCGCGCGATCCGCATCAGCCCTTCGCGCGTGGCCGGGTGCATCGGCTGCAGCGGGTGGCGTACCGCGTCCGACGCGATCACGCCGCCTGCCTGCATCAGTACCTTGCTGGTGGCCAGCCAGCCCTGGCGGTTTTCGTAGTTGATCAGCGGCAGCCATTGCTGGTAGCGCTGCGCGGCCAGTTCGGCGTCGCCGGCCTGCCAGGCATCGAGGATCTGGCGGATGCCGTCGGGAAAGCCCGCGCCGGTCATGGCGCCGGTCGCGCCCGCTTCCAGGTCGGCCATCAGCGTAATGGCCTCTTCGCCGTCCCACGGGCCGACGATGGCGTCGCCGCCCAGCTCGATCAGCTCGCGCAGCTTGGCCGCGGCCTGCGGCACCTCGATCTTGAAGTACGACACATTGCCGATCTCGCGCGCCATGCGCGCCAGGAACGGCGCGCTCAGCGTGGTGCCGCTGACCGGCGCGTCCTGGATCATGATGGGGATGTCGATTGCGTCCGAGACCGTGGCGAAGAATTCATAGATGCTGCGCTCGGGCATGCGGATGGTGGCGCCGTGGTAGGGCGGCATCACCATCACCATGGCCGCGCCGGCGTCCTGCGCCGCGCGGCTGCGCTCGGCGCACAGGCGCGAGCTGAAATGCGTGGTGGTGACGATCACCGGCACGCGGCCGTCGACGTGTTCCAGCACGGTCTTCATCAGCACGTTGCGCTCGTCGTCGCTCAGCACGAACTGCTCGGAGAAATTGGCCAGGATGCACAAGCCGTGCGAGCCGGCATCGATCATGAAGTCGATGCAGCGGCGCTGGCCGTCCAGGTCGAGCCCGCCTTGCGCGTCGAAGATGGTAGGTGCCACCGGGAATACGCCGCGGTAGACGGTGGGGGTGGGGCTGCGGGTCATGTTCTGTCTCCGGGCTTTCGATCAAAGGGTCGGGCCAATATACGAGCCGCCCGACGGGCTGTATATTGAAACCTTTCCATCTGGTGATCGCTTTTGCGACTCACACTGACCTGTCATGAAATCCACCCTGGAGACCGTCATGGGCCGCCTGCGCGTCAAGCAGCTGCAACTGCTGATCGCGCTCGACGAACACGTCTCGCTGCACCAGGCCGCCGCCGCCATGGCAATGACCCAGTCCGCGGCGAGCAAGTCGCTGCAGGAGCTGGAAAGCATGCTGGAGGCACCGTTGTTCGAGCGCTCGCGGCGCGGCATGCGGCCCAACGCCTTCGGTCACTGCGTGATCCGGCACGCGCGCCAGCTGGTGGCGGACCTGGGCGCGATGTGCGACGAGGTAGCCGGCATCCGTGCCGGCAGCGGCGGGCGCGTCGCCGTCGGTACCATCATGGGCGCGGTGCCCGACGTGCTGGTGCCGGCGCTGGCGCAGCTGCGCCAGGCGCACCCGGAACTGGCGCTGGAAGTGATCGAGGACACCAGCCGCCGCCTGCTGGAACTGCTCGATGACGGCCACCTGGACCTGGTGATCGGCCGCTCCCTGGTCAGCGACGAGCCGGCCCGCTACCACTACCACGCGCTTGGCGACGAGCACGTGGCAGTGGTGGTGGGGCGTTCGCATCCTGCGCCGCGCGCGGCCGCGATGGGCTTTGCCGATCTCGCGGGATACCGCTGGATCACCTATGCCGGCCATATGCCGATGCATGCGCTGCTGCAGCGCGAACTGGACCTGGCCGGCATGAGCTTTCCGGCCAATGCGGTGTCGACCTCGTCGGCGTTCGTCACGGTGGCGATGCTGCAGGGCGATCCGCGGCTGGTATCGCTGCTGCCGGCGGGAGTCGCCGCCATGTTCGAGCGCCAGAAGATGCTGCGCATCCTGCCGGTGCGGCTGCAGTCGCGCCAGCAGACCTTCGGCATCGTCACGCGGCGCGGGGGCGGCCTGTCGGCGGCGGCGCGGCAGCTGGTGGCTATCCTGAAAGCGGGTCCGGCCACGTCCATCGGGGCCGGCGCCAAGGTATAACGCCAGGTGATCGCCAGTTCAAAAAACATCAGTAGTGGCGAATCACTGATGCTCCTATAGTCTGGCCATCCGCGCCGCAGAGCCGGACAGCAAATGACGGAGACAGCAATGAAGACATGGATCGCCGGCGCACTCGCCGGCCTCGCCACGATGGCCGCCGCTACGGGTGCGGCCATGGCCCAGGACACGCGGCCGGTGCGGCTGATGGTGGGCGCCGCCCCGGGCGGCGGCACCGACGTGATGGCGCGTATCGTCTCCGACTAGCTCGCCGCGCAGCTGAAGCAGCCGGTGGTGGTGGACAACCGCCCCGGCGCGTCCAACACCATTGCCGCGGACCTGACCGCCAAGGCGCCGGCGGACGGCAATACGCTGCTGATGGGCGTGGTCACCTCGCAGGCGATCGCGCCGCACCTGCTCAAGCTGCAGTTCGACCCGCTCAAGGACCTGGCGCCGGTGGCGCTGGTGTCGACCGTGCCCAATGTGCTGGTGGTCAACAACCAGGTGACGGCGCGCGACGTCAAGGCGCTGGTGGCGCAGATCCAGGCCAGTCCGGACAAGTTCCGCTACAGCTCGTCGGGGGTCGGCAGCACCCAGCACCTGGCGGGCGCGGCCTTCGCACGCCAGATCAAGGGCAAGCTGCTGCATGTGCCGTACAAGAGCAGCAGCAGCGCGCTGGTGGACCTGATGGGCGGGCAGGTGGACCTGAGCTTCGAGACCATGCCGTCGGTCATCAGCCATATCAAGGCCGGCAAGCTGCGCGCACTGGCCGTGACCGCGGACCAGCGCTCGGCGCTGCTGCCCAACGTGCCCACGCTGGCTGAAGCCGGCGTGCCCGGCATACAGATGAGCGCGTGGTACGGTGTCTATGCTCCGGCCGGCACGCCGCCCGCGACGCTGCAGAAGCTGGGCGGCGCGCTCGCCACGGTGATCAAGGATCCCGACACGGTGCGCCGGCTGGCCGACGTGGGCGCGGTGCCCGGCGCGATGACCGCGGCGCAGTTCGATGCGTTCTCGCGCGCCGAATATGCGCGCTACGGCAAGCTGATCGCCGAACTGGGTGTCAAGCTCGACCAATAACCTCTACGGAAGCCTCATGCATTCCCGTCCAAGAATCGCCATGGTGCTGGGCGACCCCGCCGGCATCGGCCCCGAACTGATCGCTCGGCTCCTGGCCGATGCCGGCACCGCCGCGCAGGCCGAGATCCTGCTGATCGCCGACCGCGCCGAATGGCGCCACGGCATGCAGGTCGCCGGCGTCGAGCTGGCACTGGCCGAGACCGATGTGCCCGCCTTCGCCGCCGACGGCCAGCCGCGCCTGTACCACTGGCAGCTGCCCGACGGCCCGGCCTATGCGCGCGGCGTCGCCAGCGCCGAAGGCGGGCGCTACAGCCTGGGCACGCTGAAGCTGGCACTGGAGCTGGCGCAGGCCGGACAGGCCGATGCGATCCTGTTCGGGCCGCTCAACAAGAGCTCGCTGCACGCTGCCGGCATGGCGCATAGCGACGAGCTGCACTGGTTCGCCGAGCAGCTTGGCTATCACGGCAATTTTTGCGAGTTCAATGTGCTGGACGGGCTATGGACCTCTCGAGTGACCTCGCACGTCGCGCTGAAGGACGTGCCGGCGATGATCACGCCCGACAGCGTGGGTGGTGCCATCGACCTGATCGACCAGGCCCTGCGGCGTGCCGGCATGGCCCGCCCGCGCATCGCAGTGTGCGGCCTGAATCCGCACAACGGCGACAACGGCGCCTTCGGCCGCGAAGAGATCGACGTGATCGCGCCCGCCGTAGCCTCGGCGCGTGAACGTGGCGTCGAGGCGGACGGCCCGTTCCCGGCCGACACCATCTTCCTGAAGGTGCAGGGCGGGCCGTCGCAGCGGCAGTTCGACGCGATCGTCACCATGTACCACGACCAGGGCCAGATCGGCATCAAGCTGATGGGCTTCTCGCGCGGCGTAACGGTGCAGGGCGGGCTGCCGGTGCCGATCACCACGCCCGCGCACGGCACCGCGTTCGACATCACGCAGCAGGGCCGCGCCGATCCCGGCGCCACGCTGCAGGCGTTCCAGATCGCCTGCCGCATGGGGGCGCAACGGCGCGCCGCCGCGCAAGCCTAGCCACCCGCAAGTCCCTACCAGGATTGCGCATGACCGCCCCCGGCGCGGCCGGGGCGCGTTCGCGCCAACGCATTGCCATCAGGAGCTGAACATGAAGATCACCAACGTACGCGCCCGCGTCTTCGAATGGAAGGGCAAGACCGTGCCGCCGCAGGCGCATTTCTGCACCAACGCCACCGACATCCTGTACGAGCGCGGCGACGCCATGGGCTCGTTCCGCTTCCACGGCTGGATGGTGGTCGAGATCGAGACCGATACCGGCCTGGTCGGCATCGGCAACTGCGCGCTGGCGCCGCGCGTGGCCAAGCAGATCGTCGACCAGTACCTGGCGCCGGTGGTGCTGGGCCAGGACCCGTTCGACAACGAATACCTGTGGCAGAAGATGTATCGCCGCACCCATGCCTGGGGCCGCAAGGGCATCGGCATGGCGGCGATCTCGGCGGTGGATATCGCGCTGTGGGACCTGATGGGCAAGGCCGTCGGCAAGCCGGTGTTCAAGCTGCTGGGCGGGCGCACCAAGGAAAAGATCTGGTGCTATGCCTCCAAGCTCTACAACAACGACGACCGCGATGCCTTCCTGGCCGAAGCGCAGCGCTACCTCGACCAGGGCTTCACCGCGATGAAGATGCGCTTCGGCTACGGCCCCAAGGACGGCCCAGCCGGCATGCAGAAGAATCTCGAGCAGGTACGGCTGCTGCGCGAGCTGGTCGGCGACGGCGTCGACATCATGCTGGAGTGCTACATGGGCTGGACCCTTGAATACGCGCGCCGCATGCTGCCGCGTCTGGCCGAATTCAACCCGCGCTGGCTGGAAGAGCCCGTGATCGCCGACGATATCGAAGGCTATGTCGAACTGAAGAAGGCCAGCCCGTTCCCGATCTCCGGCGGCGAGCACGAGTTCACCTCGTACGGCTTCAAGGACCTGCTCGAGCGCCGCGCGGTCGACGTGATCCAGTACGACACCAACCGCGTCGGCGGCATCACCGCGGCGCAGAAGATCAACGCCATGGCCGAGGCCTGGTCGGTGCCGGTGATCCCGCACGCCGGGCAGATGCACAACTACCACCTGACCATGGCATCGACCGCGTCGCCGATGGCCGAGTACTTCCCGGTGCATGACGTCGAGGTCGGCAACGAGCTGTTCTACTACATCTTCAAGGGCGACCCGGCGCCGGACAATGGCTACCTGCAGCTTGACGACAACCTGCCGGGGCTGGGACTGGAGCTGAACGAAGCGTATTTCGACCAGTTCGACATCATCGGCTGACGCCGCACCTGCGGGCGCCAGTCACGCTGGCGCCTGCCCGCCATAGATTGCCTGCGCCGCCTCGCGCAGCGCATCGGCGACCAGCAGTGCGCCGGGCGACATCAGCCGGTCGGTCGGCGTGATCAGGCCGAAGTCGTCCATATGGCAGGGCATCGCCATCGGCAAGATCTCCACCATGCCAAACGCGGCATAGTACTGCGCCACGTCGGCGGTCAGCACCGCGATCATGTCCGACTGCGTCACCATGCGCGTCAGGAACAGCAGCGCGGCGGTCTCGACCACATTGACCGGCGGCGCCAGGCTGGCGCGCTGGAACATCAGCTCGAAGCGGTGGCGCAGCACGGTGCCGGCCGGGGGGATCAGCCAGGCGGCATTGGCGGCATCGGCCAGTGACAGGCCGCGCGACGCCAGCATCGGATGGCCCGGCCGCACCACCGCGCACACCGGCTCCTGCGCCATCGGCTCGTAGCGCAGCCGGCCCTTGTCGTGCTCGGGAAACAGGCGAGCCACCACCATGTCCAGC
>JABFVP010000434.1 GCA_013362725.1 Cupriavidus sp. | reverse complement strand
GGTGCCCGGTATCGCGGGCACGCTCCAGCGCGGCAAGGCGGCGCGCTTCCGCACCCATGTCGATGCCGATGGACGGCAGGTTGGTGACGAGCGGCTCGACATAGGTCAGGACGAAGTAGCCCGGCCGCTGGCCGGGAGGCCGGATGCTAAAGGTTACGCCGGCCTCGCGCAGGACTGGATCATTGCGCTGCCGGGCGATAAACGCATCGACCTCTGGCGCCGGCACGTAGGGCGCGTAGTTCAGGGTCTGGAAACCGGGGTAGCGCTGCGGCAGGTTCAGGCCGACGACAAAGTCGCGAAACTCGCCGCGCGAGACATGGTCGCTGGCGCCGAACAGCGCCTGCATCGTGACCAGCACGTCGGTATAGAGCCGGATCCGCGTATCGATCTGCTCGACCACGTCGCCGGCATCGCTCTCGAAGCGCAGCCGCACATCCCGTTCCAGCAGATCGGTGCAGAACCCATAGACGACAGCCGTCGTCAGCGCTCCAAGAAGCACCGTGCCCGCTGTGATGGAACGCGACCCAAGGCGTCCAAGCGGGCTCCGCATGCGCGCAAGCACCTGGCGCAACATTGTCTCCCCCGGCTCGCGGCGCTCACCACGAGATCGTGGTCGTCGCCGACGGCTGATGCCAAAAATGAACTACGGCCAGGCCCTGCTATGCGAACCAGTGGCTCTAAATGTCTTTACAATCTATATCAAACGGCGGTTAAGGGAGATTCAATTTTGCAGCGCCAACACCCTACCAAAGTGGGGTAGATGGGTGGCGTGGAGACACTTCAACGCGGGCTTCAAAGCAATACGACACGCCTTCGGTGGATGGGTGCGTTTTACGGTTGCTGTTGCGTCGTGAGCGGTGGCGCGTGAATCCGGAATCGGCTGCTAGCGAAACCGGAACAGCCCTTGCCAGAATGCCTCGAACGGGCTGCCGGGGATTTCGGTGCGCGCCGTGCTGGCATCCGCCGGCTCTACGGCTTCGCTCTCAGCGAACGCCTTGCGCGACTGATGCAGTGCATGAACGCTGTCGGCAATTTGTCCGGCGAGTTCGGTCTCGCAGTCCTTGCCCAGCAGGATGCCGAACAGGACGTCGCGCGAATGCCCTGCGTCGGCATAGCGCATCGCGATGGCCACCATCTTCTCGTAATGCTCCTGTGCGACGCGTTTCGCCTGCTCCTGTGCCTGGCGTTCCTCGGCCTGTTGCGCCGCGTGCTCGGCTTCCCAGCGCCGCATTTCGCGTTCGAAGACGTCGTCGTAGACCTGGCGCTGCTCGGCGTCGGACAGGATCGCATAGGCATCGCGAATCTGCTGGAAGGCGGCATGGCTTTCGGCTTCGCGGCCGGGATTGCGGTCCGGATGCCATTTCATTGCCGCACGCCGATAGGCAAGCTTGATCTCATCCAGGGTGGCATCGGCCTGTACGCCAAGCGTCGCGTAGAGCGTGGTCATGGGAAGCGGGGCGGAGGAAAGCGGAGGCGTTCATGCTAGCACGCCGCCCCAGCCCCGAGCTTCCCGCCTTGCTCAGGCGCCGCCACTGCGAACCGCCGTGCAGGTTCGGCTACGCCACGGTTCCCGGCGCTGCCCCGGATCGGTATGGGAAGCGGCCATGCGGCGGCGCCGACAAACGCGGCTGGCGGTATTTACTCAGCCGTGTGCGGGGCCGGTGCAGGGCGGCGCCGTGCGCCCTTGGACGTGGCTTCGGCTGCCGAATCGAAGCTGCTCCCGGCCATCTGCATCGCCTGCTTTGCCGTCGCCTGCATGGAGTCGAAGAGCGCGGTGGTGGCGTTAAGCGCCTCCTGCCAGGCGACAAAAGGCGTCATCGAGGTGGTCGGGGCGTTGCTCAGCGCGGTTTCCATGAAACCCTGTACCTCGCGCTTGCCGGCGGCATATTGCACCTCCAGCACCTTTTCGACGTTGGCCTGTGCATCGGCAACAATGTCCTGCACACGGCGCCGATACGCCAGCATCGCTTCGGCCGTGGGTTGGAACAATGCCGCCTGCAGTTCAACGAGTGCTTGCGTGTCTTTGGTCGACAAGGCCTTCCTGGCGCATTCCTGCCCGTCTTCCAGGGTCGTTTTCATGGTCTGTAGATTCAGGTCCACCAGCCTGGCGAAGCAATCCAGCGACTTGCTGGCCAGCCCCGCCCAGGCGTCGATGCCGGTGATCTGAAACTTGCTGATCTGCTCAGGGGACCACTTGGTCATGTTGCGTCTCCAGATAAATTCCGCCCTCGCAACGATTGCGAGACCAGTGCCGCGCGGAGCGGAGGATCAAGGCACGACGATTGCCATGCCCGCATTGGCAATGCCGCCTGCCCCTCGCCGCGAAAGCAGACCGAGGCAGTCGACAGCTCGCAAGGGATTAAAGCGATGGTCTGAAGGCGGTTTGCTGGCGTGCCTTGCCGTCGCTGGCGCGAACACGGCCGACCGCTTTGAGAAAGGCGTAGCCCTGAATCGTGACTTGCGGATGCGCGACGGTTGGCCCGAGACGCTCGAACGTGATGAACTGCTTTTCCAGCAGCGACTGCATGTCCGCGTCGTCCAGCTCGGTGGCGTCGGAGCGGTCGTTTACCAGTACCAGCGTGGCGATTTCATGATGACTCAGCACAGTTGTCTCCCAAGCTATCGGTCTATTCTTGCTACGGGACTACGCTAGATCGCTGGTCCGCCCGGATCGGAAGGTCCGGTCATCGCAGACCACAGACTGGGCAAAGGCTAGCTTGCCGCTCGCGCCAGAAACTCCATCTTAGGTGGCCATCATCGGCGCTTCAATGTCATTGTCGATGGCCTCGGATATTTTCTGCTTTGGTCCCATGGGGTCCGATGCCGTGCCCGAACGAATTGGCAGAGCGCTGTCCCCCAATGGGTTGTTAGCCCAACCGGTCGGTCATTCAAGCCGCCAGCAGGATCGTTGCAAAGTCGGAGTCAATGCGCGGCATCAAGGCTTCGCCGGTTGCCCCAGTTTCGGCGGCGCCGGTGGCGGTAGCGGCGTCGCCACCGGTTCCAGTCCGGTGCTGCTCACGATTGCCGCCGCTGCAGGCGAGGCCAGGAAACCAACGAAGCGCGAGGTGGCCGCGGTCTGCCGGCCCGTGATCGTTCCGGCCGAGAAAAAGACCTTTTGCTGCAGCTCGTCAGGCAAGGGGCCGACATAATCCAGTTCCTGGAATGGCAGCAGTTCGCTGACCTGCTGGAAGCCGATTTCCGCATCGCCACGCGCGACCACGGCGCCAACGCGCTCGCTGTAGATCTTGCGGGCCTTGTCCTTGATCTGGTCCGCGACACCGAGCCGGGGAAACAGCTCGTTGGATAAATAGGTGCCGCTGGCGCTGGCGGAGTAAGCGATCGACCGCGCGTTGAGCAGCGTCTGCCTGAGGGCGTCGGTGTTGCTGATATCCGGCTTGGGCGTCCCCTTGCGTACCGACATGCCGATCAGCGAACGCGCGAGGTCGACGCGGCTGCCGGCCATCACCTTGCCTTCGGCGGTCAGTTTCTCCAGCCCCGCATCCGCCAGGATGACCACGTCGAAGGTCTCGCCGCGCGCCAGCCGGCTCGGAATGGAATCCGGCGCATTGCCCATCGATGCGCCGTAGGCGGTGATGACGCGATCCTGCGTGGCGGCCTCGTAAAGCGGCACGAGTTTCTGGTAGGCCGCCGTGAAGCCGCCCGAGGTAATGACACGGATGTCATCCGCCCAGGCTGGACCAACCAGCCCCAGCAACAGGACCAGCATGGTGTGCCGGGCGGCAGAGGTTGCGGACTTCATATTGTCTCCTTGGGGAATTCTGACCTGTATTTATGCGCTTCACAGCACGCGGGGGCGTCTGATAGGGGCATTGCCAGCTTAATGGACAAAGTATTAATCTGTGAATTGCAAGTTATTCAAGAGCTGATGCATGCCGCGCATTAATTTCGGGCTGGAAGATCTGCAGGCCTTTGTCGCCACTGCGGAACAAGGCAGCTTTCGCATGGCCGCGGAGGCGCTCCACATTTCCCAGCCTGCGCTGAGCCGCCGCATCGACAAACTCGAACGGACGCTTGGCTCGCGCCTGCTCGAGCGGACCACGCGACGCGTGCAGCTGACCAATATTGGCCGGCAGTTCCTGGAGGAAGCCCGTGCTGCGCTGGCCATTCTCGACGGCGCGGTACTGCGGCTCGGCGACGAGGTCACGCTCCAGCGCGGCCTTGTGACCGTCGCCGCGATACCGTCGGCAGTGCTGCATTTCCTGCCCGAAGCGATTCATCAGTTCGGCTGCCGGCACCCCGGGGTGCGCGTGCGGGTGATTGACGAAAACGCGAACGAGGTGCTGGCCAGCGTAATGTCCGGCGAGTCCGATTTCGGGCTCAATTTCATGGGGGCGCAGGAGCCCAACCTCGAATTTCGCGCCATCCGCGCCGAGCCTTACCGGCTGGTGATGCGGCGCGACCATCCGTGGTCGGGGCGGGATGCCATCGCCTGGGATGAGCTTGCTGGCCAGCGGATGGTGAGCGTCTCAAAGCAAAGCGGCAACCGCGCCTTGATCGAGAATGCCATCGCCCACCTCAGGCGACGCCCGACCATCCACTACGAAGCCAACCACGTGGTCGGGGTGCTGGGCCTGGTTGAGGCCGGACTGGGCATGGCCGTGCTGCCCGGCATGGCGCTGCCGCACGATCATCCCCGCCTTTGCGGCGTGCCGCTGGTGGATCCTTCCGTTGACCGGGTCCTCGGCCTGATACGGCGCCATGACCGGCCATTGCAGCCTGCCGCGCAGGCCTTGTATGCCACCCTGATGGCAGGCGCCGTGCCGGCGACGTGATCTCGCAGGGCAGGGGCAAATCGCGCCGAGTGTGGGCTGCGCGGGGGATGCGCGCTCAAGGCCCGCAGTTGCCTCAGCCCATCCCCACCACACTGGACAACAGCATCTTCACCAACACCGCCTGCCGCGTCGCCCCCGTCTTCGCAAAGATTCCCCGCAAATGCGCGCGCGCGGTGTTCTTCTTCACGCCCAGCCGCGCCGCCGCCTCATCGAGGGTCAGCCCGTCGACCATCAGCAAGGCCAGTTCGATCTCGGTAGGGGTCAGGTGGAACAGCTTGCGCAGGCTGGCGTGCGTGTTGCGCGGCGAGCCCGCGGGATCGCGGATGAAGACGGCTACCGCGGGGCGGCGGGCCTGGTCCTCGCTGCGGTAGCTGAGCGGGATGGGCCGCACCAGCACACTTAGCGGCGTGGGCGCGGCGGGCCGGCTGAGCGTGGTGACTTCGCTGCGGGACGTGGCCAGCGCGTGGGCCTGGGCGGCGCCCTCCAGTATCTTGCGGAACCTGCGGTTTTCCATCGGGCAGTGCGCGTGCAGCGCGCCGTCTGCCAGGTAAAGGCCGTCGCGGGCGCGCAGCAGCCGGCCGGCGACGTCGTTGCTGCGGATGCAGCGGCCGTGCTCGTCGAGGATGACCGTGCCCACCTGCATGCGATCGACCGCATCGGCGTAGAGCGACCGTTCGGAGGCCAGCACGTCGAGCGCGGCATGCAGGTCGACGGCGCGTTTCAGGTGCGGCAGCAGATCCTGTAGCAGCGCCTTGTCGGCGGTAGTGAAGTCTTGTCCCGCCGCGGTGCGGCTGATGAACAGCGCGCATTCGACGCCATCCGGCGTGACCAGGTTGGCGGCCAGGATGTAGCGCAGCCCGAGCGGCCGCAGGTATTGCACATGGAACGGATGCGCCAGCCAGCCGGCTTCGCCGAACAGTTCGTCGGCGCTGAAGAGGCGGTCCGGGTGCAGGTCCAGGAACGGGCACAGCGCATAGTACTGCTCGCTGTATGACGGCTCGCCGGGCAGGTGGGGGCCGTAGTCGGAGGCGTTGACGATCAGGCCGGGACGGTCGGTGGCGGGGTGGCGCAGCACCAGGGTGACGAAGGCGGCGGCCAGGCGCTGGCGTAGGCTTTCGAGGAAGGTGGTCCAGGGAACAGTTTCGGTGGGGCCCTGGTAGAGCTGGGCGAGCAGGGCGCTGAGTTCGGCGGCGGGAAGGGAAGCTGGCAGCATGGTCGAGGCGTTTCGGTGGGCCGCCGGCGTGCTCCCCTCTCCCGCCTGCGGGAGAGGGGCTGGGGGAGAGGGCCGGCGGTGGCAATGCCGACGGGCTGCGCTTCGTCGAGGCGCCGGCCCTCTCCCCGACCCTCTCCCGCAAGCGGGAGAGGGAGTACGCAATCGGTCAGCTTTTCCCATCGTACCCACCCCCACCACCGCCTCATCGTCCGTTCAGCCTAGGGCCTGTCCCTGAGCCACGCCACGATCCGCTCCGCCGCCTGCTCGGCGCTGTCGCCGGTGGTGTCGATGCGGATTTCCGGGTTCCCGGGCGGCTCATAGGGCGAGTCGATGCCGGTGAAGTTCTTCAGCTCCCCGCGGCGCGCCTTGCGGTACAGGCCCTTGGGGTCGCGCTGCTCGGCCACGGCCAGCGGCGTGTCGATGAAGACTTCGATGAACTCGCCGTCGCCGGCCAGCGCGCGCGCCATCTCGCGTTCGGAGCGGAAGGGGGAGATGAACGACACCAGCACGATCAGCCCCGCGTCCAGCATCAGCCTGGCGACCTCGGCCACGCGCCGGATATTCTCGATGCGGTCCGCTTCGGAGAAGCCCAGGTCCTTGTTCAGGCCGTGGCGCACGTTGTCGCCATCGAGCAGGTAGGTGTGGTGGCCGAGCGCGTGCAGGCGCTTTTCCACCAGGTTGGCGATGGTGGACTTGCCCGCGCCGGAGAGCCCGGTGAACCAGACGATGCGCGGCGACTGGTGCTTGAGCGCGGCATGCGCGCGGCGGTCGACGTCGATGGCCTGCCAGTGGACGTTTTGCGCCCGGCGCAGCGCAAAGTGCAGCATGCCGGCGCCGACCGTGTTGTTGCTGAGGCGGTCGATCAGGATAAAGCCGCCCAGTTCGCGGTTGCGCGCGTACGGGTCGAACGCCACCGGCTGGTCCAGGTGCAGGTTGCAGACGCCGATCTCGTTCAGCTCCAGCGTGCGCGCGGCCAGGTGTTCGAGCGTGTTGACGTTGACCTTGTACTTGGGCTGGGCCACGGTCACGCCCACGGTGCGCGTGCCGAGCTTGAGCAGGTAGGGGCGCCCGGGCAGCATGGCGTCCTCGTTCATCCAGACCAGCGTCGCTTCGAACTGGTCGGCCACCGCGGGCGGGTCTTCGGCGCAGGCCAGCACGTCGCCGCGACTGACGTCGATCTCGTCGGCCAGGGTCAGCGTCACCGCCTGGCCGCGCATGGCCTGCTCGCATTCGCCGGCGGCACCGACGATGCCGGTCACGCGGCTTTCGCGGCCGGAGGGCAGCGCGCGCACGCGGTCGCCACGCCGGATCACGCCGGCGCTGACGGTGCCGACAAAGCCGCGGAAGTCCAGGTTGGGGCGGTTGACCCATTGCACCGGCAGCCGGAACGATTCGTCCTGCGCGGGTGCGTGGTCGATCGGCACACTCTCGAGGTGGTCCATCAGCGTCGGGCCCTGGTACCACGGCGTATTGGCGCTGGGTTCGGTAATGTTGTCGCCGCGCAGCGCGGACATCGGGATGCAGACGATATCGGTCAGGCCGATCTGCCGCGCGAACTCGCGATACTCCTTCTCGATGCGCGTATGGACGTCGCGCGAGTAGTCGACCATGTCAAGCTTGTTGACCGCCAGCACCACGCGCCGGATGCCGAGCGTCGACACCAGGTAGCTGTGCCGGCGCGTCTGCGTCTGCACGCCGCGGCGCGCATCGACCAGCAGGATGGCCAGGTCGGCGGTGGAGGCGCCGGTGACCATGTTGCGCGTGTATTGCTCGTGGCCCGGGGTGTCGGCGACGATGAACTTGCGCTTGTCGGTGGCAAAGAAGCGGTAGGCCACGTCGATGGTGATGCCTTGTTCGCGCTCGGCGGCCAGGCCGTCCACCAGCAGCGCGAAGTCCAGGTTGTCCCCCTGCGTGCCCATCTTCTTCGAATCGGCCTCGAGCTGCGCCAGCTGGTCTTCGAACAGCATCTTCGATTCATACAGCAGCCGGCCGATCAGCGTGCTCTTGCCGTCGTCGACGCTGCCGCAGGTGATGAAGCGCAGCAGGCTCTTGCTTTGCTGGGCATGCAGATACTGGGCGATCTCGCTCTGCGTGCCGGCGGGTTGCGCCATTGCCGGCGCGTTGTCGATCAGGGTTTCCATCAGAAGTATCCCTCCTGCTTTTTCTTCTCCATCGAACCGGCCGAATCGCTGTCGATCAGCCGCCCCTGGCGTTCCGACGTGGTCGCCCGCAGCATTTCCTGGATGATGCCGCCGAGCGTGTCGGCGTCGCTCTCGATCGCGCCG